>CAZTKF010000004.1:0-43100 GCA_964614205.1 uncultured Loktanella sp.
AAATGCCATTTCAGAACTTCTCCAGTTCGTGTTTCTCCCATGTTAGCACTCACTGATGTCGAGTGCTAACGCAGCGTAGGTAAGGATCACACTTGGGTGAGTCAACAGTGCGTGCAGCACATTTTTTATGTTCTTGAAATTGGCTCGAAATGCTGCGGCGCAGCAGGATTTGCAGCCCTGCTAGGACCCGCGTGGCTTGTCATCATCTTCCGACAAAATCCGCCACGCGTCGCCTTCCAGATCTTCGTATTGATCGTTGCGCAAGCTCCACAAGAACGCGGCAAGGCCAGCACCACCCAAGATCAACGACACAGGGATCAGAAAAACGAGAACGTTCATACTTTGCCTTTCAGTCGCAGGGCGTTCAGCAATACCGTGATCGAGGACGCAGACATGGCAATAGAGGCGATTAGCGGCGTTGCAAAGCCGGCAAGTGCAATTGGCACCGCAATGACGTTGTAAATCGTCGAGATGGTGAAATTTTCCTTGATGCGGGCGCGGGCGGCGCGGGCAACAAGTGGCAATTCGATCAGCGGTGCAAGACTGTCGTTCAGTAGAACGATGTCGGAGGCGGCCCGCGATGCATCCGCGGCCGTCGCGGGCGAAACCGAGGCATGGGCAGCAGCCAATGCGCCGGTGTCATTCAAACCGTCACCCACCATCAGCACTTTTGCGCCCTTTGATGCCAAAGCATCGATATAGGCGATCTTATCTGCAGGTTTTGTTTCGGCCCGCCAGCTTTCGACCCCCAGTGCCGCGGCAATCTTCGCGGTCTCGCTCGCGTCGTCACCGGATACGATGTGCACATCAAGCCCGGCGTCCTGCCAACCACGCAACAGCGCTGCCGCACCTTCGCGCAGCTCCGAGCGCAATGTAATTTTCTGTGCTGGCTTGTCGCCCACCTGAATATAGGTGCCTTGCCCGGCACCCAGCCATGCTCCGGATCCCAGCCGCACAACCTGTCCTTGGTATCGGGCGCTCAGGCCTTTGCCAGCGTGCTCTTGATGATCCTGCACTTGGGCTGGGGTGACCCCGTCCAACGATGCGGCGATGGCCTGTGACACAGGGTGCGATGCGTTTTGCGTCAGGGCCAAAGCTATGCTTTGAGTTTCCGCATCCAGCGCATCGCGGGCGGCGGCCGGCATGGTCAATGTGCCTGTTTTGTCGAACACGACCGTATCGACTTCGGCAAGACGTTCAAGCGCGGTGCCATCCTTGACCAGAAGTCCCGCACGAAAGAGGCGCCCGGCAGCCGTTGTCGAAACCGCAGGCACTGCCAACCCCATGGCACAGGGGCAGGTAATGATCAGCACCGCTACGGCGATATTCAGCGAGAGCCGGAAGTCACCGGAGTAAATCATCCATCCGGCAAAAGCCGCTAGCGCCAGCAAATGGACAACGGGGGCATAGAGCGCTGCGGCCTTATCGGCGATCGCGGTATAGCGGTTGCGGGCGGCTTCGGCTTCGTCAACCATCGTCACCATTTTGCGCAAGGTCGTATCTGCGCCAACTGTCTTTGCGCGGATCATCAAGGGTCCGGTCATATTGACTTCGCCTGCGGTCACAGCCGCTCCGGCGCTTGCATCCGCCAGACGGCTTTCACCTGTCAGAAGCGACCGGTCTATCTGACTTGTGCCTTCGATGATTGTCCCGTCAACGGGGATGCGGCCACCGGGTAGGACCTGTACGAGATCGCCAATCGCCAGATCGGAAAAATTCACCATCTGGCGGACGCCGTCACGCACCCGCATGACCCTTGGCACCTCCAGTGCTGAAAGCTGGGCTGCGGCCGAGGCGGCGGCCTTACGGCTGCGGTGGTCCAGATAACGGCCGATCAGCAAAAAGAAGGTGAGCGTAACCGCCGCGTCGAAATAGGAATGTCGCCCGCCATAGAGCGTTTCATAAAGCGAAATGCCAGAGGCCAGCAATATCGCCAACGAAATCGGCAAATCCATATTCAGGCGGCCCGCCCTGAGTGATCGCCATCCGCTGGCAAAAAACGGTTGTGCAGAATAGAGCAGGGCAGGGATCGCAATAGCGGCCGTGATCCAGTGGAACATATGCATCGTCGCGCCAATGGCACCGGACCACACGGCAACGGACAGCAACATGATGTTCATGTTGGCAAAGCCCGAAACGGCAAGGCGGGTCATCAGGCCACGGCCATAGGCATCTGTCTGCGCGCCCAGCAGGCTGGTATCAAGAACGCGGGCTTCAAACCCCGCCAGTTCAAGTGTGTCGATCAGGTCTTCGGGCGAAATCGGTCGGTCAAGGCCCACGGTGACCCGTTTCATGCTGAGGTTCACGCGGGCATTTGCGACGCCGTCAATGTCGCGCAAGACCCTTTCAACTCCATTGATGCAGGCGATACAGTGGATGCCGGGCAGGGCAAGGACAATTTGCGAGGTGCCGTTAGACGCGGCTTTCTCGAGCTGTCCCTCGGGCAGGCCCACACAGGCCGGACAGATCGCGGCATTGCTCATCTTACGGTAATCGGAAAGCGGCGCCGGAAGTTGGTGCCGTCAGGTGCAATCAGTTCCAGACGCAGGTTCCAGTAACCCGCCGCAGTTTCAACAGGTGCCGTCAGGGCCGTGCCGTTCCAGCTCAGTGCAGGTACGCTGTCTTCGCCGGTGTGTGTGGCGCGTCCCAATATCGCTCGCATCACCTCGGCCTCAACGGGTGTGCCGTCGTGATCGAGGATGGATACAGTCAGCACCCCATCCGCGATGCGGGCAGAGGCATTCCAGCGAAGCGCGTTCTGCGCTTCGCGGTCAGCTTGAAAGCTCTGGCTTACGACATAGGAATTGCGGGCCTCCAATCCGGGGAAAGTCGCGATGGCGTTCCATGCCAATGTCAGGTTGACTGCAATGATGATACCAAAACCGCCTACCATGAGGCCCAGCATATGCCATCCGGTGAACTCGCGTGCCATTACTGGGCCCTCCCGTTAAAGATCGCGTCCTTGTACGCACGTTCACCCGAAACCAGATCTTCGACCCAGAAACGCAGATCGACACGGTCTGTCGTCGCGGCAGGGTCCGTCGGACGGGCCGAGACATAAACGCGCTGCAAATAGGTCTCGTTGGCAGGGACAGTGATTGAACGCTCTGCCGTCCCTTCAAGCTCGATCCGCAAGATCTCGTCCGAGGTCAGTGAAAGGTGGAACTCGCGGTCCTCTCCGTGCTTGTTCAATAGACGGATGTCATAGATGTTGCGGACTGTCCCGTCAGAAAGTGTGACGAAAGTCGGGTTGCGCACCGGGGCGACTGTCATTTCGATGTCGGCGCGAATGAAAAGCGCAAAGACCAGCGCAAAGCCGATTGCGGCCCAGAGCGTGGTATAAAGCATTGTGCGGAAGCGGAAGACGTGCTGCCAGATCTTCTTGGCTGGTTTGCCTTTGGCCTCTTCTTCCTGATCGGATAGGGCTAGATAGTCGATCAGGCCACGTGGCTTGCCGATCCGTTCCATCACCTCGTCGCAGGCGTCGATACAAAGCGCACAGGTGATGCACTCCATCTGCTGGCCGTCACGAATATCAATCCCTGCAGGGCAGACGTTGACGCAGGCCATGCAATCGATGCAGTCACCAGTCGTATTGTCATGCTTCTTGCCACGTGGCTCACCGCGCCAGTCACGATAGGCCACGGTCAGTGTTTCGGGGTCCATCATCGCAGCCTGAATACGTGGCCAGGGGCACATGTAATTGCAGACCTGTTCGCGCATGAAGCCGCCGAAAATGAAGGTAGTGGCCGTCAGAACGGCAATTGTCGCCCAAGCGATGGGAGGAGCGCTGAAAGTTGCCAGACTGACAGCCAGAGTTGGGGCGTCGGCAAAGTAGAAGACCCATGCGCCGCCCGTTGCCACTGAAATCAGCAGCCAAACTGTCCATTTTGTGACCCGAAGCCGGATCTTGCGAAAATTCCAATCCGCTTTCCAGAGACGGACGCGCGCATTGCGGTCGCCTTCAATCCAGCGTTCGACAAGGATAAAGAGATCGGTCCACACGGTCTGCGGGCACGTATAGCCGCACCAGACGCGCCCAAGGGCCGAGGTGAAAAGAAACAGGCCAAGCCCTGCCATAATGAGTAGGCCTGCGACGAAGTAGAATTCGTGCGGCCAGATCTCGATCCAGAAGAAATAGAAACGACGGTGCGCCATGTCGACCAACACAGCCTGATCAGGCAGGTTTGGGCCACGGTCCCAACGAATCCATGGGGTGAGATAGTAAATGCCAAGCGTGACAGCCATCACCCACCATTTGAGGTTGCGATAAAAGCCCTTTACCCGCCGCGGAAATATCGGTTCGCGCGCGGCGTAGAGCGGTTGTGGTTCTGTTGATGACATGTCGTGATCCAAGGAAAGACTATCTGTTCGCAGGATCGGTTTAGAAAGGATGGGGGGGAATATCTTTGATGTGGATCAAAGGGTTTGCAGGTCAGTACTGCGGTCGGATGTCGCACGGGCAACTTTCGAGTAAAGACATCGACACAAAATTAGGGGCGGCCACACACCGTGGCCGCCCCTGGATTTTACTATGCGTCGACTTAGAATTGGACGCTCATGCCGACTTGAAAGCCGTGCCGTTCGTAATCGTCACCGAAGGAACCGCCATAGCCCGCTCCGATCCGGATGTCGCGCGCGGTATTCGATGAAATCAGGCTTTCAAAGCCCAGCTTCACATCGATCAACTCGTCATCACGTCCTTCGATCGGGAACGAAGCGGTGGGCAAGCCATCAAAGCCTGACTCGATCACCAGATCATCGCTCGACAGTGTGCTATAGGCCACGCTGCCGGTCAGACGGTTCTGGCCACTCGCGCTGGGCATCAGATACTCGCCTTTTACCCCGAATGTGCCCATGAATGTGCTGCCCGACTGTTCTTCGACGGTCAGGTTCCACATGTCGGCGCCGGTTTCGGTGAAGCCGTCAATGGTGACGTTGTAGAAAGATACAGAGGCCATCGGACCGACCGAGAAACCACCGAAGTCACGCAAGAAGCTTCCCTCGATCGTGCCAAAGGTCTGCGACCCGTTGGTGCTGCCTGTGGCGGTTTCATCCATTACACTGCGTGTGCTGTCGTAAGACGCATCCTGATACCCGAAAAGCGCCTTGAAGCTTGCGCCATTCGCGAGGGTCGAACGCGTGAAACCGATCAGGGACAGGCCCGTAGTTTCAAGATCGCCCAGCCCGTCAGCGGCTTCGGCAGTCGCTGTTGTTCCGCCAAGCGCGACACCGACAGAGGCATTCGCATTCAGAAGGCTTTCCACACCGACCGTGAAAGATGTCGCGTCTACACTGTACCCGATGGATCCCGATGTCGGATCATAGGTCGCCGCCGATCCACCCAGTGATGCAATCCCATAAAGATTGCCGCCCATCAGCCAGTTCTGCGCACCGCCGCTTTGCGAGACAGCTGCCGCATCACCACCGCCAAGCGGGGCCAGTCCAGTGATCGCAGCGACATGCCCGCGTGCCGCTTCATAGCTCATTCCCGAGAAAGCGGGTGCTATAGTGAAGCCTGTGCTGGTCAGTGCTGCGGCGGCTGCTTCTTCGTCCGTTTCAGCTAGACCGACGATCTCATCAATGGCAGCAAGATAGGCTGCGGTGTTGGCAGGGTCGGTCTCCCAATAAGGGACATTCGCAGCTGCATCGAGATATCCAGCAAGTTTGAACTGGTACTCAGATTGGGATTCTGCAGCGAACTCGACGATGGGTTCAAACACGGGCGCGATGCGCAGCGTGAATTCGCCACCATCTATATCGCCAACGTCGATCATGAAATTGAGGTTCATGTTCCGGATATCTTCAACGGGGCCGACTTCAAACAGACTATTGGCCGCCATTGCCGCGACGATGTCCGAGGGAATTGCCGCCCCATCGGTTCCTGTGGTTCCCAGATCTTCAACGTCAACCCCCAATGAAGACGCCAGGGCCGCGAGACGTTCATCCAGTGTCGCAAAGTCGTCGGGTTCCGGTCCGGATCCCTCCCATTCAACCACGCCAAGGTTTCCATATCGCCATTCGCCTTCACCCGAGTGATACCACGCAATCAGGACCGCTTCCTCATCGGGTAGCGCAGTGCCTGAGGCATCCCAAAACAGGCCATCGGGAATCATACTGTTGTCCAGCAAGGCAGTCCCGAAATTCTCGGCAAGGAAGTCGTTTTCCAGAGAGTCTGTGGTAATCTGGAAAAGATCGTTTGTCTGAGGCATCGTGGCCTCTTCTTCGTCAAAGAAACCGACACCCGTTGCTTCTTGGCCGCCACTGCCAAAGAGACCATCGGGCAGGTTGAAACGAGGAATCAGATCGTCGTCGAATAAGACGTCGCTCTCACTGTCGAGAGGCACAAAGCTATCGCCGCTACCTGTTCCGAGAATGAAAGCGAAGTCCGTGATCCGCGCGCCCGTCAGATTCGACGTCTTGCCGTAGGTGAAATACGAAGTAACCCCTTCACTGGGGGTCACAGCAAACCGCATGTCGAGCGGAACCGGCCCTGTGAGTTGCGTCTTGATCCTCTTGCCGGACCCCGGTGGAGCGTCACACTCAAAATCAGGATTGTTCGCCATCAGACAGTTCAGAATCCCTCTGGGGCTGGACGGGTTTGACGGATTGAGCTCCCAGTCGTCCTCGTTCGGGACGATGGTTACGGCTTTTACGCCGGGTGGCAGCACACCTTCGGTGGGGTCCGAAAAGATCAGGCCGTCACCCTCCAAGCCGAGAAGTGGTGCGTCCGGCAGTTCACCGGCCCATGCGGTTGTGCATGCGAGTGTAAGTGCGGCCACCGATCCGGCGGTGGCAAACTTTGGTCTGTGTTTCTTCATATCGACGTCCCCTACTCTTGAAGCGATTCCTGAGGCATTCCATTGTTGGAATATGGAAAAGCTATCGGCGCCGAATGGTCTGGTAATTGATATATGTCAAAAATCGCATGTTTGACTCGCCAGCAGCGAGGTCGCGCATCGGGGGAACTCTGCTGCCGCGACACGTCCATTGATCAACCAAAGTCTCGCTTTCCCTGATCAACCGGCGTAAGCCTGACGTCATGAAAATTATCCGTCTTGAAGATGCCCGATCCCTGCCGCTGTGGCGCCGGCCTACGGCGCTGTTGTTTGTGATGGCAATGGCGATGCCAGTGGCCTTTGCCACTTGGTCAGCGCTGCTGAACAACTTCGTGATCGAGATCGCGGGCTTTGACGGTTCAGACATCGGCTGGCTGCACACAGTACGGGAAATACCGGGGTTCTTTGCGATCGGCGTCATCGCCCTGATCATGTTCATCCGAGAGCAGGTATTGGGGTTGGTGGCCCTGATCATGCTGGGTGCGGCGACCGCGGTTACGGCGCAGTTCCCGCATATGGGCGGGATTCTCGTCGTGACGATGTTGTCGTCGATCGGATTTCATTATTACGAGACCGTCAACCAGTCACTGCAATTGCAGTGGATCGACAAGAAAAAGGCCCCACAAACGCTCGGGTGGATATTGTCGGCGGGATCGGCGGCGACGCTTGTGGTCTATTTGCTGATTGTCGTCAGTTGGGAACGCTTCGGCCTGAGCTACAGTATCGTCTACTGGCTCTCGGGCGGGTTCACCGTTGTGGTCGCGACCATTTGCCTGTTGGCCTATCCACAGTTCGAGGCCCCGCATCCACAGGTCAAGAAGATGGTACTGCGCAGGCGCTACTGGCTCTACTACGCGCTGCAATTCATGTCCGGGGCGCGCCGGCAGATTTTTGTGGTCTTTGCAGGTTTCATGATGGTCGAGCAGTTTGGTTTTGCAGTCGACGACATCACCAGACTTTTCATGTTCACGCTGTTGATCAACATGTTAGTGGCCCCGCTTTTGGGCAGACTGGTGCAGGTTTTTGGCGAACGGCGGGCGCTGATCTTTGAATATGTCGGCCTGTGTCTGGTGTTTTTTGCCTATGGCGGCATTTACTATTTCGGCTGGGGTGTGGTTCTGGCGACTGCACTTTATATCATCAACCACCTCTTCTTCAGCCTTGCCTTGGCGATCAAGACATATTTCCAGAAAATCGCTGATCCGCAGGATATCGCACCGACTGCAGCGGTCGCCTTTACCATCAACCATATTGCGGCGGTCTTTCTGCCCGCGCTTCTGGGGTATGTCTGGTTGCAGTCGCCCGGTCTGGTTTTCCTTCTGGCCGCCGGCATGGCGATCATCTCGCTTCTTCTTTCGCTTCTGATCCCGCGCCATCCCGCCCCGGGTCACGAGACTGTGTTTCAGGGCCGTCTGTTGGCTGCGGCAGAGTAGTAAAACGCGCAGCCTGCGCTATATCTGGGAAGAACCCGACAGGAGGCCCAAATGTTTTTCATGTCCCGTGCCAAATCCGAAATGGTTGCCAAAGATGCAGCCCTGCCCGGACGTCCCGATCCGATCCCAACCGCAACAGAGCATTTTGTCTTCGGCACGCCGCTGACAGGCGCTGTGCCTGCCGGCACGGAGGAGGCCATGTTCGGTATGGGCTGTTTCTGGGGTGTGGAGCGTATGTTCTGGAAACTGGACGGCGTGCAATCAACCATGGTGGGCTATGCGGGCGGCTATACCCCCAACCCGACCTACGAAGAGGTGTGCTCTGGCAAGACGGGCCACAACGAAGTTGTGCGCGTGATCTTTGATCCCTCTATTATCTCATACGATCAGTTGTTGCAGGTCTTCTGGGAAGGACACGACCCCACCCAAGGCATGCGTCAGGGCAATGATACGGGGACGCAATACCGGTCCGGTATCTACACTTTTTCCCCTGCTCAGAAAGCAGCAGCCGAAGCCGCCAAAGCGGCTTTTGCGCCGCGTCTTACGCAGGCAGGATATGGTGCCATCACAACCGAGATCGTCGATGCGCCGACTTTCTATTTTGCCGAGGACTATCACCAGCAGTATCTGGCGAAAAACCCCAACGGCTATTGCGGAATTGGTGGGACTGGTGTGACTTGTCCCATCGGTGTCGGGGCCTAGGTACACGGGCGACCATCTGGATATCGCCGCAAGGATTCTGCTGATGCCCGTCTTGCTGGGGCAGGCCTTGTTTGTGCGCACGCGCTATGTTGCGTTGCCCGAACCGGTGGGAGAGCGGAGCGGGACTGCAGGACAAGGTCCTGCGCTACGGCTCCTGATCATCGGAGATAGTTCGGCCGCCGGAGTAGGCGTCGCAACGCAGTCGGATGCCTTGCTGGGGCAAGTCATTGCCCTTTTGGGCGATCATGCCACGATTCACTATGCGCTTGTGGCGCAAACCGGCGCAAAGACCACTGACGTTCTGGGCTGGCTCGATGCACTGCCGGATGCCAGATATGATATCGCAGTGACGGCTTTGGGCGTGAATGATGTGACCAAAGGCGTGTCCTTGCGCAAATGGCTGCGACAGCAAACCTTGCTGCTTGACCAACTCGCGGCGCGTTTCAAAACGGAAAAGATCATCATCTCGGGGTTGCCACCTATCGGGCAATTCCCGTTGCTCCCGCATCCGCTGCGCTGGGTATTGGGGCGGCAAGCAGCGCGGTTTGACCGGCATTTGCGCAGAATTGCTGCAGCCCGGTCCGGTTGTGTTGCGCTGCAATTCGATATCGGTCTGGATGCAAGCAACATGTCCGAAGATGGTTTTCACCCCGGTCCCGCGGTCTATGCCACTTGGGCACAGGCCATCGCGCAGACTATTCTGGACGACCCTGATTTGCTTGACGGGACGCAAGGCGCGCCATAACCGACAGGCAACCCAGTACAAAGGCAACATGATGACAACCTATTCGGCTTTGACAACAATCACGGGTGAAGACGCCGCCTATCAATTGGCTGACGCGCTGGAAACGCTGTCTCCGGAACCTACGGGTGTCGGGGTTTTCGAGATCGAGGACGGATCGGGCCTATGGGAAGTCGCGGCCTATTTCATGGAACGTCCCGATGCCGGTGCGCTGGCGGTCCTTTCGGCTTTGCATCTGGCAAAACCATTCAGCATATCTGATATTCCCGATCAGGACTGGGTATCAAAGGTGCAACGGGAATTGGCCCCGGTCCCAGCTGGGCGGTTCTTCGTATATGGCAGCCATGACGCCGACAAAGTGCCTGACGACAGGATTCCGCTGTTGATTGACGCAGCAATGGCGTTTGGTACTGGCCATCATGGCACCACCAAGGGCTGCCTAGAGGCATTCGACGCCCTATTGTCTGAAGGGTTCACGGGCGAGAAAATTCTTGATGTGGGGTGTGGGACGGCCGTTCTTGCGATGGCTGCGGCCAAGGTTCTGCCCCATTCGGTGCTGGCCAGTGACATTGATCCGGTGGCTGTCGAAGTGGCGCAGGCCAATGTGGTGAGCAACAGCCTTCAGGATCGCGTGCATTGTGTCGTCGCCGCTGGCTTTGGGGCGACAGAACTCAAGCAGGGTGGGCCTTATGACCTGATTTTTGCCAATATTCTGAAAGCGCCGTTGATCGGGCTTGCGCCTGATATTGCGGCACATTCTGCTGATGGGGGGTATACGATTCTCTCTGGTATACTCAACGAGCAGGCCGATGAGGTGATCGGTGTTTATCAGCAAAACGGGTTCAATCTGATTGATCGGCGTGTCATTGTTGACTGGACGACGCTAATCATGCGTAAAATCCCGCTCAAATAGCGTCTCACCCTTGAGCGGTGACATATTTGGTATGTAAAAATTAACGAAGTTGGTGTAATGGTAATTACGGTATTTTGGAGGATAGTCAGGTGCAAGCCCACGTCCCATTCGATAAAAGACTAAAGCGTATTGTTCGCCGCCATGAAAAAATGGCGAACGGTGTCGTACGAAGCGTTAACTCCGATGGTTTGATCATCGCAAAGCCACGCCTCTATCGCCCGCGTTTCCCGCTTAAAGGGCTGCTTGCAGTTCTTTTCCTTGGATTTATCTTCAAAGGGTTCCTTTTTGCCTACCTCGGTGAGGCCGAGTATGTAGAGCGGGTTGCCGCATTGCAGAGTGGGACCGTCTTGGAACAAGCTGGTGCCTGGGTGATGCAGCCTGACCCTGTGACACTCCTGGCCGCAAACGGAATCGGGTCGGTTCTCCCGCAGAACTGATACGGCGTGATAGCAAACGAAAAGGCCGCGTTCGTACCGAACGCGGCCTTTCGCTTTTCCGGGGTACGTCAGACTTAGCTGATGCGCGACGCGATGTTTTCGATGTCGCCGTATGTCAGGCCGATATCGTCCAGCTCACGGGCGGACAGCTTTGACAAAGAGTTGCGGGTGATGCGTGCATCATTCCATGCGGCAACTGCGCCAATGATCTTGACGAAGAAAGAAGAGATTTTGCCTGCGGAGAGGCCAGCGACGGGGCGGGTGGTGTCAAAAGAGGCCATGGCCATGTTCCTTAGTTTCATGCTGCAGGTGCAGCGTTAATCCGATGAGGCGCATTTAGGAGGGATGAGGGAGATTGACTAGTGTCAATTTGGCATGGGTCATATGCGTTTTCATCATGCCTCATTTTTGTGCGCATTTCGCCGCAAACCCTTGCTTTATAAGGGCTTAGAGGTGTCGATTATTGACGCTGAGGTGACGCTTTCAGAGCATGATCAGCAAGGAGGCCTGATTTGTCGGCAAAGCAACACACTTGGTCTTTGTTCGCCTTTTGTGCTAGCGATGTGATGACAACAAGAAAAAGAGGCGAGCAATGCGTGTTTTAGGCATCGATCCGGGCCTGCGGAACATGGGCTGGGGGGTGATCGAGGTGGCAGGACCGCGGATCAGTCATGTTGCCAACGGCGTCTGTCGGTCGGACGGTCGAGATCTTGCCACGCGTCTTTTGTCACTGCACCAACAATTGACCGAGGTCGTAACGCAGCACAGCCCGAGTGCCGCCGCAGTCGAGCAGACTTTCGTCAACAAGGATGGCGCGGGGACGCTCAAGTTGGGGCAGGCCCGCGGCATTGCGATGCTTGTTCCGGCGCAGGCCGGTCTGGAAGTTGGTGAATACGCACCCAATGCCGTAAAAAAGGCTGTTGTCGGGGTTGGCCACGCAGACAAGGCGCAGATCGCGCATATGGTAAAAGTGCAATTGCCGGGTGTGCAGCTTGCCGGGCCGGATGCCGCCGATGCACTGGCAATCGCGATTTGCCATGCGTTCCATGCGCAATCTACGAGCAGCCTTGCTGCTGCGCTCGCAAAGGCCACGGCATGATCGGGAAAATTGCAGGGCGCCTTGAATATCGGGGTACAGATCATGTGCTGATTGATGTGCGCGGTGTTGGCTATGTGGTTTATGTGTCAGAACGTGTCATGGCGAGCCTGCCCGCCAACGGAGAGGTGGTGGCGCTTTTTACCGACCTTCTGGTGCGCGAAGACAATCTGCAGCTTTTCGGTTTCATGACACTGGTAGAAAAGGAATGGCACCGCCTGTTGATGTCCGTTCAGGGGATCGGTGCCAAGGCATCCATGGCGATCCTTGGCACCTTGGGCGCAGAAGGCGTGAGCCGTGCGATTGCGCTGGGTGACTGGAACGCGGTGGCAAAGGCCAAAGGTGTTGGCCCCAAAACGGCGCAACGCGTGACGATAGAATTGAAGGACAAAGCACCGGGAGTGATGGCGATGGGCGGTGCCGTTGCAGAGGCACTTGGTCATACCGTGATCGAAGCTGAGAACCCCACGCCTGTCAAAAGTGTTGTGGCGCCGCGAACAAACTCGGCATCGGCCGAAGCGCTCTCGGCCTTGGGGAACCTTGGCTACGCGCCGGGCGAAGCAGCGAGCGCCGTGGCCGAGGCTGCGGGTGCCGTACCGGATGCGGATACATCGGCATTGATCCGTGCCGCCTTGAAGCTGCTGGCACCAAAGGGGTAGGGGATCGGAATGGACCAACCTGACCCTACACTTCGCCCCGACCCGCAGCCAGATGATGCGGATCGCGCCCTGCGTCCCCAGACGCTGGACGCCTTTATTGGCCAGCACGCGGCGCGCGCGAACCTGTCGGTGTTCATCGAAAGCGCCCGCCGCAGGGGCGAGGCGATGGATCATACCCTGTTTCACGGGCCGCCTGGTTTGGGCAAGACGACACTGGCGCAAATCATGGCGCGGGAGTTGGGGGTGAATTTTAGGATGACCTCTGGTCCGGTACTGGCCAAGGCCGGAGATCTGGCTGCGATCCTGACCAATCTGGAAGCGCGCGATGTATTGTTCATCGACGAGATCCATCGCCTGAACCCGGCAGTTGAAGAGGTGCTTTATCCAGCGCTTGAAGACTTCGAACTTGATCTGGTGATTGGCGAAGGCCCCGCGGCACGGACTGTCCGGATCGAATTGCAGCCGTTTACGCTGGTCGGCGCGACGACCCGCATGGGGTTGCTGACGACCCCGCTGCGGGACCGGTTCGGAATTCCGACACGGCTGGAGTTCTATACCGAAGACGAGTTGCACGAGATCGTGACGCGGGGCGCCCGCTTGATGGGAGCGCCGGCATCGCCCGATGGTGCGCGCGAGATCGCGCGTCGTGCACGGGGAACACCACGGATTGCGGGACGGCTGCTGCGCCGTGTTGTCGACTTCGCCATTGTAGAGGGTGACGGCACTGTGACCCGGGAAACTGCGGATCGGGCCCTCACACGTTTGGGTGTGGATCATCTGGGGCTGGACAATGCGGACCGCCGTTATTTGCGGCTTGTAGCCGAAAGCTATGGCGGAGGGCCGGTCGGTGTTGAAACGCTGTCGGCAGCTTTGTCAGAAAGCCGTGATAGCCTTGAAGATGTGATTGAGCCCTATCTGCTGCAAAAAGGGCTGATCCAGCGGACACCGCGCGGCCGTATGCTGGCGCAGGCTGCCTGGGCGCATTTGGGACTGGATGCGCCGAAGTCGCAGACCGATTTGTTTGGATGAGAACGCAGGAGCCTCCGGCGGGAGCTTTTTTGGCCAAGATGAATACGGAAATAGAAAAATTCTTTACCCGCGCGGATGGTGCATATGTCTTTGCGCGCTGGGGGCGGCCGATTGTACCTGTGGTATTCGGCGTCGACGAAGCGTCGCTTGCCGTGTTCAAGGGGGCGATCGAGGCAGTTGTGACGCTCGCCTCTCATCAGATGGCTGAAACCGATCCGGAATTGGGTGCAAACCTGATGATCTTTTTCTGCAAGGAGTGGGATGAACTGCCCGAAGTGCCGCATCTTGATCAATTGGTGCCTGATCTGGATAGTTTGGTCGGCAAACTGAAGCAGGCGGATGCAAACCAGTACCGGATTTTCCGTTTTGATGAGGGCGGCGCCATACGTGCCGCTTTCGTGTTTTTGCGGATGGATGCGCATATGGCGGCCGTGGCAGCGGATACCCTCGCGCTCAGTCAGGCTGTCCAGACCATCTTGCTTTGGTCGGACCGGGCGTTTGCCGACCAGTCTCCGCTAGCGTTGATCGCGGACAAGGCCGTGCTCCGTCCTGAAATCGCCGATGTGATCCGCGCAGCCTATGATCCGGTCATGCCGGTTGTGGCGCAAGATGCCAGCCATGCATTGCGGTTGGCGGCAAGACTGAGGCCAGTATCATGAGCCACCGGTTTCCGATACGGGTATATTATGAGGACACCGACCTTGCGGGCATTGTCTATTATGCGAATTATCTGAAGTTCATCGAGCGGGCCCGCAGCGAATGGGTGCGGGAGTTGGGCATTGATCAGGTGCAGATGAAGGCGGAAGGGCTGGTCTTTGCTGTCCGGCGCGTCGAGGCAGACTATCTGGCGCCTGCGAAGTATGACGATGAACTGCTCGTGCAAACCACGATGGAGCCTGGATCCGGTGTGCGCCTTGTTGTCAAACAGGATATTCTGCGCGGTGATACGCTGCTGTTTTCAGCTTTTGTCACCATCATTTGCATGACGGCGGACGGTGTGGTTGCCCGCCTTCCGGCGGCGATCCGCCGGTCTGTCCCCTAAAACCGAGCAGTTTTCGCAGATGTGATGCCGGATTGGTTGGATTTCTTCCCATCAATAAGCTACGCTTGATCCCAATCAGAGCCCGCAACCGGGCCTTAGGCAGAGCAGGCATATGGAAGCAGCACAGGAATTCACCATGTGGGCGTTGTTCGCGCGCGCCACAATTACCGTAAAAATCGTTATGATCATGTTGGTCGCAGCCTCTATCTGGTGCTGGGCCGTTATCATCGACAAGACGATCCAGTATCGCAAGGCCCGCGCTGAAGCGGATGTCTTTGACCGGTCGTTCTGGTCTGGTGAGCCGCTGGATGGGCTTTTCGACCAGATTGGTGCAGATCCCGATGGACCATCAGAAAAGATATTTGCGGCCGGCATGCTGGAATGGCGACGATCGCACAGGCAGGACGGGGGCCTGATCGCCGGGGCAACTGCCCGCATTGACCGGTCCATGGATGTGGCCATCGCGAAAGAGGCCGCGCGCCTGCAAAAGGGCTTGCCGATCCTCGCGACTGTGGGGTCGACGGCCCCCTTTGTGGGGCTCTTTGGTACTGTCTGGGGTATCATGAACGCATTTATCGAGATTGCCGAGGCGCAGACGACCAACCTTGCTGTCGTCGCACCCGGTATCGCCGAGGCGCTTTTGGCGACAGGGCTTGGCCTTCTCGCGGCGATCCCGGCCGTGATTTTCTACAATAAGCTCTCGGCAGACAGCGACCAGATCGTCAGTGGCTACGAGGCGTTCGCCGATGAGTTTGCAACGATCCTCAGCCGCCAGTTGGATAGCTGATCATGGGTGCAGGAGTCATGAATTCAGGTGGCGACAGCGGCAGACGCCGCCGCAGGCGGGCGCGCAAGGGCAAGCCTATGTCGGAAATCAACGTGACACCATTTGTTGACGTCATGATGGTGCTCTTGATCATCTTCATGGTCGCGGCTCCGCTTTCGGTAGTTGGTGTTCCTGTCGAGTTGCCCGAGACTGCGGCGACCGCATTGCCGGGAGATGATGAAGAACCGCTGACCGTGACGATCACCAATGACGGGCGTGTTATGATCCAGGAGACCGATACGCCGGAGACAGAACTGGTTGCGCGTTTGCGTGCGATTGCCGCCGAGCGCAGCAGCGACAAGATCTTCCTGCGGGCTGACGGGCGCAATGACTGGAACCGTGTGGCCCAGATCATGGGTTTGCTGAACGCTGGCGGGTTCTCGGACATCGGGTTGGTGACGGATGTTGCCCCGCCCACAGCGGGCGGCGCTGACGGGTAAATCATGGCAAGCCCGGGCACCATCATTTCAGTGGTTGGCCATCTGGGGCTGATCGGCTGGCTGATTGTCGGCTGGGGTTTGACGTCCGAGCCGTTGCAGATTCAGACGATGGATGTCTCTGTGATTTCGGGCGAAGAGTTTGAGCAGATGCGCGCGCGCACCACGCCAGAACCCGGAGACGCCGATCCGACGGCTCCGGTACCCCCAGTGATTGATGAGGTGCCGCCCCTGTCGCCGGCAGTGGAAGAACCGACAGAAACAGCACCGCCGCCCGAGCCGGTTGAGCCGCCGGTCAGCGAAGCGCCGCCACCACCGCCGCCGCCGGCTTTGCCTGACGCGGAGGTGACAGATGCACCTCCGGCAGAGCCCGCCCCGCCTGTGGCACCGCCGCCCACGCCTGATGTTGCGGTAAGCGACACACCGACACCACCCCAAGCACCCACGGTCGCGTCGGCAATCACGGCCCCACCACCGCCGGACGCTACGGTGGATGATGTTGTGCGCGAAGAGGTTGTGCCGGACAACAGCGCCGAGGCCGAGGTTGTGGCCGAAGAGCAGGAAGCAACGGCGCCGGAAGAAACAACGACGGCCATTGTCATCGAGGATCTCGCGCCAAGTACGTCGGTGCGCCCTTCTGCACGCCCCAGTCGCCCGACGCCGCCGCAACAAACACAAGTGGCAAACGAAGAACCACAACAGCAAGAGACGACACCATCAGAACGGCAATCCAGCGAAGAAGATGTTGCCGCTGCACTGGAGGCCGCGCTGGGCGCTGCCTCTCAGGCCCCAGCCGTTCCGGCCGGCCCACCAATGACAGGGGCGGAACGTGACAGTTTCCGTCTCGCGGTGAACCGTTGCTGGAATGTTGATCCCGGCTCGGTTGCGGCGCGGGTGACTGTCGAGGTCGGCTTCAGTCTGGATCGCGAAGGCCGTGTGCAAGGCAACGAGGTTCGTCTGATTTCGTCGGATGGGGATCAGTCCGCTACCAACACAGCTTTTGAGGCCGCACGCCGCGCGATTTTGCGCTGTCAGTCCGGCGGCTACCAGCTGCCGGCAGATAAATATGACCAATGGCAGGATGTCGTGATCACCTTCGATCCCAGCGGCATGCGGCTAAGATAGGCAAAGACACGCGCAGGTGAGGTGTAATGGATTTTTCCCCCTGCTATAAGAAGGCAAGAAAGAGCACGTTCCGGGCACGAACCTGAACTGGTGGAGTGAGGCAAAGATGATGAAACGATTTCTGACCCTAATTGTGGCGTTGATGCTGGCAGGACCCGTTCTGGCACAAGGCGGGCCATTGCGACTGACAATCACTGATGGCGTGATTGAGCCGATTACCTTCGCGGTTCCCAGCTTTGAAGCGGAGACACCTGCCGCCCAGCAAGTCGCATCAGACATCTCGCGTCTCGTGGTGCAGGATCTAGCAGGGACCGGTCTTTTCCGTGAAGTGCCGTCGACAGCTTTTATTTCGCAGATCAGCTCTTTCGTGCAGCCCGTGGCGTTTGCAGACTGGCGTGCCATCAATGCGCAGGCTCTGGTTGTCGGTGCCGTCACTGTCAATGGCGACCAACTGACCGTGAAATTTCGCCTGTATGACGTGTTTTCCGGCCAAGAGCTCGGGCAGGGGTTGCAATTTGCGGGCACGACCGCCGGGTGGCGGCGCATGGGGCACAAGGTTGCCGATGCTGTTTATAGTCGAGTGACGGGAGAGGGGGGCTATTTTGACAGCCGCGTGGTCTTTGTGTCCGAGAGTGGTCCCAAGGACAACCGCCAGAAGCGTCTGGCGATCATGGACTTTGATGGCGCGAACGTGCAGTTCCTGACAGACAGCAGCAGTATCGTGCTTGCACCTCGGTTTTCGCCCAATGGTGATCGCGTGCTTTATACCAGTTTTGAATCGGGCTTTCCCCGGATCAACGTGCTGAATGTCGCCAATGTCGGCCGTCAACAATTGCAGACGGCTCCGGGCGAAATGGCCTTCAGCCCGCGGTTTTCCCGCGACGGGCGGCAGGTGATCTATAGCCTGTCGAACGGTGGCAACACCGACATTTACCGTACCGATCTGGCAACGGGCCAGCATGTGCGGCTGACCTCTGCCCCGTCCATCGAAACCGCGCCGAGTTTGTCCCCCGATGGCAGCCAGATCGTGTTTGAAAGCGACCGTTCTGGCAATCAGCAACTGTACATCATGTCTGCCAATGGTGGCGAGGCCCGCCGAATTTCATTCGGGCAGGGCCGTTATGGTACGCCTGTCTGGTCGCCCCGTGGTGATCTTGTTGCCTTTACCAAACAGAACGCAGGGCGCTTCCACATCGGTGTCATGCGCATCGATGGGTCGGAAGAGCGCCTGCTTACGTCGTCCTTTCTTGATGAAGGGCCGACATGGTCGCCAAACGGGCGTGTCATCATGTTCAGCCGTGAGACCCAAGGGGCGGGCGGGACATCGTCGATGTACTCCGTCGATATTTCGGGCCGTAACCTCAAGGCTGTCCCGTTGCAGGGCGGGGCGTCTGATCCGTCGTGGGGGCCTTTGCAACCGTAATGATGTGTGATTCCCTCGTGGTGAAAACCATGCTAGGGTGACAACAAAACAGAGCAGTCAAGAAACAGGATGAAACCCTATGACACTTTTTAAGAATGCGGCGGTCGTGCTTTTGGTATTGGCAACGGCGGCATGTACGAACCCTGATCGATTTGGTGGTGGCGCTGGTGGGGCCGATGGTGCGGGGCTGAACGGTGGTGTCGCTGGTTCAGCGAGCGATCCGACAAGCCCGCTTTTCTTTAACCAGACAATCGGCGATCGGGTGCTCTTTGCAGTCGATACATCCACGATTACCCCCGAAGGTCAGACGATCCTTGATGGTCAGGCGCGCTGGCTGCTGACAAATGCGGACTATCGTGCGGTGATCGAAGGACATGCGGACGAGCAGGGTACCCGCGAATACAACCTTGCCCTTGGTCAACGCCGCGCAAATGCCGTCCGCGAATATCTGGTGTCGCGTGGTGTGCCCGCAAACCGCTTGCAGGTCACAAGCTTTGGCAAAGAACGCCCCATTGCAGTTTGTTCGGAAGAAAGCTGCTATGCCCAAAACCGCCGGGCAGTGACAGTTCTTTCATTCTCGGCCGTGACAAGCTGATCAAGACCGGAAGGACCCACCCCATGTTGCACCGCATTGCTGTTGTCTGCGCCCTGTTGCTGTCACCCCTTCCTGCCGTGGCGCAGGACGAAACGCTGGCTGACATCCGACAACAGTTGACAGCCCTTTTTGTCGATGTGCAGCGCCTGACGCGTGAATTGTCGACGACAGGTGGTTTGAATTCGGGCATTGCGGGCAGCACCCCCCTTGAACGGCTTAATGCGATCGAGGCAGAGTTGCAGCGTCTGACGTCGAAATCCGAAGAACTCGAGTTCCGCGTCAACAGCATTACTGCCGATGCCAATAACCGGATCGGAGATCTCAACTTCCGCCTGTGTGAACTGGAACCAGACTGCGATATCGGGCAATTGGATGACACGCCTCTGGGTGGGCTTGAAATTGCAGGGGCGACGACCTCTGCACCCGAACCTACAAACGGCCCTGCTTTGGCAATCGGCGAGCAAAGCGACATCGAGCGGGCGCAAGGGGCACTCGACTCAGGTGACTTTCGCGGCGCCGTTGACCAGCTTACGACCTTTGTCGCGACCTACCCCGGTAGTCCGCTGACCTCGGACGCGAACTATCTGCGCGGAGAGGCGTTAGAGGGTTTGGGGCAAACAACTGATGCTGCCCGCGCGTACCTCGAAGCATTTTCAGGTGACCCGACTGGTCCGAAGGCCCCCGACGCATTATTCAAGCTGGGGTACGCACTTGGCAAGATCGGCCAGACACAGGATGCCTGCCTGACCCTGGCTGAAGTCAACGTCCGGTTCCCCGGCAGCCCGGCAGTGCGTGATGCACAAATGGAAATGCAAGCCTTGGGATGCCAGTAGCCGACGCATTGCCCAACGTCTTTACGCAGTTTCAATCGGCGCAGCGGGCGTCCCCCGCAACTGAGAAAGACACCATCGGATTGGCTGTTTCGGGCGGGGGGGATTCCATCGCCCTGATGAATATGGCTGCGCGCGTGCACCCGACCGATAGGCTACACGCAATTACAGTAGATCACGGGCTTCGCCCCGAGGCGCAAGACGAAATCGCCCTTGTCGCCTCTCAGGCGGCCGCATTGGGCATTGCCCATACGGTTGTTCGCTGGACATGGGACGGCAGAGGCAATCTTCAGGCCGCGGCCCGCACGGGGCGCTGGATGGCAATGCGTGAGTGGGCAACGACGCACAACTTACGCGAAGTCTGGCTTGGTCACACCGAAGACGACCAGATTGAAACCTTCCTGATGCGCCTTGCACGGGGGTCCGGCGTTGACGGGTTGACCGGAATGCATCCGCTGACCGAGCGTGAGGGCTTGCGGATTCGGCGCCCGCTTCTGGGGATTGCGCGTGCCGATTTGCGGGCATGGCTTCGCTCGGAACAGATAGCGTGGTGTGATGATCCCAGCAACGAAGACCCCCGTTTCGACCGCGTCCGCGCACGACAGATGTTCGCGCAATTGGAAGACTTGGGTCTGACCCGCAAGCGATTGCTGCAAACGGTTGCACACATGCAAGCAGCGCACTTGTCACTGGAAGCTGCGGCGCAAGCTTTCGCACGGCGGCATGTCCGGCAGGATGCGGGTGATTTGCTTCTATCTGCCCCGGCGCTGGAGCTTGGAAAAGCCGATACACCGCGCCGCGTAATGGCGGCGGCCTTCGGGTGGGTCGGTAGCGGCACCTACCGCCCGCGTTTCGAACAGTTGCTTGAAACGGTTGCGCAGGCACGCAAGGGGTCTGTGGTGACACTGGCAGGCTGTATCATGGCGCCTGAAGGGAGCGGAACCGTGAGACTGATGCGCGAGGCGGCGGCAACGAGGCCAGTGCAACAGCAAAAGAGCCAAGCCGAGGCGACAGGCGTATTCTGGGATCGGCGCTGGTTCCTTGAGGGGCCTTTACAGCAGGGTCTGACCTACAAGGCGCTGGGCGCGGGGATCAAGAAGTGCCCCGATTGGCGCCAAAGCGGGATGCCACGGACTTCGCTTCTGGCGTCGCCTTCGGTCTGGAATGGTGATGCATTGCTGTCGGCCCCGCTGGCTGGTCTGTCGAACGGCTGGTCCGCGCGGATTGTCGCGGATTTTCATACATCTGCGTTTGCCATTGAAGATTAATCATTCGCCTCTATTTTAGAGGAAACGCTTGTGATGCGACTCTGTCGTTCCACTTCCCCATTTCAAAGGAGTTTTCCCCTTGGGCAACGCGCGTAATATGGTCTTTTGGGTCGTCCTTTTCCTTATGGTTTTGGCGCTCTTTAATCTTTTCAGCAGCCCTCCGGGGACGACAAACAGCGAGGCGCGCAGCTACTCTGAATTTGTCGAAGCCGTCGAAGGTGGCCGCGTCACAGATGTGGTCATTGATGGCGAGAATATCCGCTTTGCCGAAGGTGGGCGGACTTTTTCGACGATTAGACCACAAGACGCTGAAATCACACAGCTTCTGATCGAAGAGGGTGTGCCTGTCGAAGCGCGCAGCCAGGAAACCTCTGCGTTCCAGTCCTTCCTGCTGAGCCTGCTGCCTTTCCTGCTGTTGATCGGTGTTTGGATCTATTTCATGAACCGGATGCAGGGCGGTGGCAAAGGTGGCGCGATGGGTTTTGGCAAGTCGCGGGCCAAGCTTCTGACCGAGAAACACGGGCGCGTCACATTCGACGATGTGGCGGGTATCGACGAAGCCAAGGAAGAACTGGAAGAGATTGTCGAATTCCTGCGCAACCCGCAGAAATTCTCGCGACTCGGTGGTAAGATTCCAAAGGGTGCACTGCTTGTTGGCCCTCCGGGTACCGGTAAGACCCTGCTGGCGCGTGCGATCGCGGGCGAAGCTGGTGTGCCTTTCTTCACCATTTCCGGCTCGGACTTTGTTGAAATGTTCGTCGGTGTGGGTGCCTCGCGTGTGCGCGACATGTTTGAGCAAGCCAAGAAGAATGCGCCATGTATTGTCTTTATTGACGAGATTGACGCCGTTGGTCGCTCGCGTGGTGCAGGCTATGGCGGCGGCAACGACGAGCGCGAACAGACGCTTAACCAGTTGCTTGTCGAAATGGACGGGTTTGAAGCCAATGAAGGCGTGATCATCGTTGCAGCGACGAACCGCCGTGACGTGCTTGACCCTGCACTGCTGCGCCCTGGCCGTTTTGACCGTCAGGTCACTGTGCCGAACCCCGACATCAAGGGCCGCGAAAAGATTCTGGGTGTGCATGCGCGCAAGATCCCACTTGGGCCCGATGTCGACTTGCGCATCATTGCCCGTGGTTCGCCCGGGTTTTCCGGTGCAGATCTGGCCAACCTTGTGAACGAGGCCGCGTTGATGGCTGCACGCGTCGGTCGCCGCTTTGTGACCATGGTCGACTTCGAGGCCGCCAAAGACAAGGTCATGATGGGCGCCGAGCGCCGGTCGATGGTGATGACCGCCGAGCAAAAGGAAATGACCGCCTATCACGAGGCCGGACATGCGATTGTGGGCATCAGCCTGCCAAAGTGTGACCCGGTGTATAAGGCGACGATCATTCCACGGGGCGGAGCTTTGGGTATGGTGATGAGCCTGCCAGAGATGGACCGCCTGAACATGTTCAAGGATGAATGCCATCAGCGCTTGGCGATGACGATGGCCGGCAAGGCTGCCGAGATCATCAAATATGGTGAAGATCAGGTCAGCAACGGTCCTGCCGGTGACATCCAGCAGGCCAGCCAGTTGGCCCGCGCTATGATCCTGCGCTGGGGCATGTCCGACAAAGTGGGCAACATCGACTATTCAGAAGCCCACGAGGGGTATTCCGGCAATACCGCCGGCCTGTCGGTCTCGGCCCACACAAAGGAACTGATCGAGGAAGAAGTCCGCAACTTCATCCAGCAGGGCTATGACCGTGCGCATCAGATCATCACCGAGAAGCATGAAGAGTTCGAGCGTCTGGCGCAGGGCCTGCTAGAATATGAAACGCTGACAGGCGATGAGATCAAGCGCGTGATGGCGGGTGAGCCACCACATCTGGGCGACGATGCTGACGATACGCCACCGTCTGGCGGTACACCCTCCGTGACTGCTATCCCCAAGACGAAGCCGAAGAAACCCCGCGCCTCGGACGATGGCGGGATGGAACCGGAACCGTCTGTCTAAGGACAAACAAGACGCCGCTCTGAAAAGAGCGGCGTTTTTCTTTGGCAATCCTGCGAGTGGACATATGATGCATTGAGGCAGATCCGGCTGTGCCATATGCATGGCGTGCGACCATCAAGGAGAGCATTATGCCTGCGCTGAAGCCGACGGATATCACAGGGGAAATTGTCTGGATCGGCTACGTGTCCGACCGGGAAGCATCCTTGCGGTCACAAGAGACAAAAGAAGCGCGGCTGACCTTTGCAGGGATACCAGGCGAGATACACGGTGGCCTGACCAGACCCTCTTGCAGCCGCGTGGTCAGCCAGCACCCGCGCGATACGGAAATCCGCAACGTGCGTCAGCTTTCCATTCTATCATTGGAAGAACTGGCCGAAATCGCAGCTGACTGCGGGATTGATGCCTTGGATCCGGCGCTGGTCGGTGCATCCATGGTGATTGAGGGCATTCCCGATTTCACCCATCTGCCGCCGTCATCGCGGCTCCAATTGCCTGATGGGGCAACGCTGGTGGTGGATATGGAAAACAGACCCTGCCACTTGCCTGCCAAGCCGATCAATGCCGCCCATCCCGGTGCAGGTGACCGTTTCAAACAGGCCGCCAAGGGCAAGCGTGGTGTGACGGCCTGGGTTGAACGCGAAGGTCTGTGTCGGGTTGGTGATGCCGTGACGTTGCATGTGCCTGACCAACGCGGATGGTCGCCTTAGGTTTCCCATACGACACAGCTTTTGGTGAGGACCGACGATTCCGGCGGTGAAAATGTCGCAATCACGGTGCAGAGGATGATACCCAATCGCTAGAAGCGTCAGAGAACACCAATGGCATTTGCCTACGCTCAGGGAAGTCTTTTATGGAATATAAGTCAGATATCGAGATCGCACGCGCCGCACAAAAGCGTCCGATTCAGGAAATCGGTGCAAAGCTGGGGATTGATAGCGATGACCTGCTGCCCTACGGCCACGACAAGGCAAAGGTCAGTCAGCGTCTGATCGACAGCGTGCAAGACCGCGAAGATGGCAAGCTGATCCTCGTGACAGCGATCAACCCGACGCCAGCGGGCGAAGGCAAGACAACCACGACTGTTGGTCTGGGTGATGGTTTGAATGCTATTGGCAAGAAAGCGGCCATCTGCATTCGTGAAGCCTCGCTTGGGCCCTGCTTTGGCATGAAGGGTGGTGCCGCAGGCGGTGGCTATGCGCAGGTCGTCCCGATGGAAGACATGAACCTGCACTTTACCGGTGACTTCCATGCGATCACCTCGGCGCATAACCTGTTGTCGGCGATGATTGACAACCACATCTACCGGGGCAATGCGTTGGAAATCGATATCCGCCGCGTTGTGTGGCGCCGGGTTTTGGACATGAACGACCGTGCACTACGCCAGATCACCACGTCTCTGGGTGGTGTCGCCAATGGATTCCCGCGGGAAGCCGGATTTGACATTACAGTGGCGTCCGAGGTTATGGCGATCCTGTGTCTGGCCCGCAATCTGGAGGATCTGCAAAAGCGCTTGGGTGACATCATCGTAGCCTACCGCCGTGATCGCAGCCCCGTCTATTGCCGTGACATCAAGGCAGATGGCGCGATGACCGTGCTGCTGAAAGATGCGATGCAGCCGAACCTTGTACAGACATTGGAAAACAACCCGGCCTTTGTGCACGGTGGCCCGTTCGCGAATATCGCCCACGGCTGTAACTCTGTCACGGCAACGACAACCGCGTTGAAATTAGCTGACTATGTGGTGACCGAGGCAGGCTTTGGGGCCGATCTGGGCGCCGAAAAGTTTATGAACATCAAGTGCCGCAAAGCCGGCCTTGCTCCTTCCTGTGTGGTTGTTGTGGCAACCGTGCGCGCGATGAAGATGAACGGTGGCGTGGCAAAGGCCGACCTTGGCACCGAGAACGTTGATGCGGTCAACGCAGGCTGCGCAAACCTTGGCCGTCATATCGAAAATGTAAAGAGTTTTGGCGTGCCCGTCGTCGTTGCGATCAACCACTTCGTGACGGACACGGATGCTGAAGTGGCCGCCGTGAAAGCCTATGTCGAAACACAAGGGTCCGAGGCAATCCTGTGCAAACACTGGGCTCTTGGATCGGAGGGTACGATTGATCTGGCCACGCGGGTGGCCCAGATTGCGGATGCGGACGAAGCGAATTTCGCACCGATCTATCCCGACGAGATGGGCCTCTTCGACAAGATCGACACGATTGCCAAGCGTATCTACCGCGCTGACGAGGTGATTGCCGACAGCAAGATCCGCGAACAGCTCAAGGCGTGGGAAGAACAGGGGTATGGCAACCTGCCGGTCTGTATGGCCAAAACGCAGTACAGCTTTACAACCGATCCGACACGTCGTGGCGCGCCGACAGGCCATGCCGTTCCCGTGCGCGAAGTCCGTCTGAGTGCCGGTGCGGGCTTTATCGTGGTGATCTGCGGTGAGATCATGACGATGCCGGGCCTGCCGCGTGTCCCCTCGGCTGAGCAGATCATGCTGAATGAAGCCGGAGAGATCGAAGGTCTGTTTTGATGTGATCGGGCGGGGCGACGCGCAGCTGCGCTCACGCCCCGCCCACCCTCCCATTGGCGCTCCGCGCGGAGGTATTTTTGAACATGAGAAGATGTGATGACAGCGACTGTAATTGATGGAAAAGCCTTTGCTGCAAAGGTACGTGCGCAAGTAGCAGAAGGCGTGGCGGCATTGAAAGAGACCCATGGCATTGTCCCGGGGCTTGCAGTTGTGCTTGTCGGCGAGGATCCGGCCAGTCAGGTCTATGTCCGTTCCAAAGGGAAAATGACCAAGGAAGTCGGCATGACATCCTTGGAGTACAAGCTTGATGCGGAGACTTCAGAGGCTGATTTGCTGACGTTGATCGAGAAGCTCAACAACGATCCGGCGGTCCATGGCATTCTTGTGCAATTGCCTCTTCCGGATCATCTGGACAGCGATCTGGTGATCAACAGCATTGATCCAGCCAAGGACGTTGACGGGTTTCACATTTCGAATGTCGGTTTGCTGGGAACCGGGCAGAAAAGCATGGTGCCATGCACGCCTTTGGGGAGCTTGATGATGTTGCGCGACTATCACGGGTCCTTGTCGGGCATGAATGCGGTTGTGATTGGCCGTTCGAACATTGTCGGCAAGCCAATGGCGCAGTTGCTGTTGGGTGATAGCTGTACGGTCACGATTGCACACAGCCGTACAAAAGACCTGCCCGATGTGGTGCGTCAGGCCGATATCGTCGTCGCGGCGGTGGGGCGCCCGCAGATGGTGCAGGGCAACTGGATCAAGCCGGGTGCAACCGTGATCGACGTGGGCATCAACCGGATTGAGAAGCCGGAAGGCGGTACGCGACTGGTCGGCGATGTGGATTATGAGAGCTGTGCCGAAGTCGCGGGTGCGATTACGCCTGTCCCCGGAGGTGTTGGTCCAATGACCATTGCATGTTTGCTGGCAAATACGCTGACGGCCTGTTGCCGTGCGCATGGTCTGCCTGAGCCGGAAGGTCTGACTGCTTAGTTCAGTGGTGCAGGAATTGCCTTGTGCCCTGTCATGATTGCGATGGCCTTGCGCCCCAAGAGTTTGCGCAAAGCTGGTACCTGGCTGGCAAGGCCGCCCGTATAGGCCCCATAGGCCGGCATGATCAAACGGCGATCATCAAGAAGAAAAGCGGGGCGGCTGCGCCCGGCAACACGATGTTTGGGGTGGTAGTGACCTGACACTTCACCCGTGGCGTTGGTTGCGATGTGCCGGAAGGCCAGTTCACCGAATTTGACCTCGTTTTTGTGGGTTCCGCCCATGTCAATCGGTCCGGGATCGTGGTTGCCTGCTATCCATATCCAGCTCTTGCCAGCCTGCAGGCGTGCCAACCAAAGCCGCATTTCGTCATCGAGGCTTTCGGCGGCCTCGGTATCATCAAAGCTGTCGCCAAGGCAGATGATCCGCGCGGGATTGGTTGCAGTGATATCGCTCTCGAGTTTCTGCAACGTCGCCTGGACTTCATAGGGTGGCAGCATGACACCATTACGCCGGGCGATCCGTTCGGATTTTCCCAAATGCAGGTCGGAGACACACAGCAGATGATGGTCCGGCAGGTACAGCGCGCCGGATGGAAGGGCTGCGCAAGCCGTGTCGCAAAGGCTGAAGTGATAGGCGTTCATGGTCTGTTCTTGGCGCAGCTCGCGGGCCAGTTCAAGGCTCAAAGTATATCGACACCTGCTTCCTGCATCAGGCGGGCTGCCTCTTGTTCAAGAATGCGATCCTGACCTGCCCCTGCCACTGCAATCCGTCCCTGTTCAAGGAACATGGGCAACGAAAGAGGTGTGACACGGTCAAGCCGGATGTGATCAATCCGGCCAGCCGTCCGTGCGAGCATTTCTTCGATCCGTCCAAAATCGACCAATCCGCGCATCGCTTCCTCGCGGGTGATCCGTAGCATCAGATGGTTGGGATCATATTTGGCGAGGGTGTCGTAGAGGATGTCTGATGAGAATGTTGCCTGCCGTCCGCTCTTGCGTGCTTGTGGCAGGTTGCGTTCGATCAGGCCCGCAATTGTCGCGGCGCTGCGGAAGGTCCGTTTCATCACCGCGTTGCCCGATAGCCAGGTTTCAAAGTCGGCACGCATGTTTTCGGGTTGTAGCAGGGGGGCAGGGTCAGGGACCGGGTCAAGGCCCCAGATCAGGGTTGCATAATCTGTCGCGACAAAGCCCATGGGGTGCAGGTTCAGGTCTTCCATCCGCTGGGTGGCCAGCATTCCAAGCGTTTGCATCGCATTCCGCCCGGCAAAACCATAGATGCAGATGTGGTTGCGCCCTTCGTGCGGAAAGCTCTCGACGAGTATGCGGTCCGCCTCGGGCAGTCTTGAAAACTGGCGTTGCAGGTTCAGCCATTCGGCTGTGTGTGCAGGGAGTTCCGGCCAATCGGTTTGGCCGAACATCCGCAGGATTCGCTGCGACAGCTGCGTGGAGTTGGCGAATTTTGTGCCCATGAATGTTGCGATTTTGGGTGTCTTGTCAGCGCGACGAGAGACCTCGACTGTCATATCCCTGAGGCTTTCATAGCGCACCACCTGCCCGCCGATCAGAAAAGTATCACCGGGGGTTAAGGTGGCGGCAAAAGCCTCTTCGACTTCGCCCAAGGGTTTGAGATTGCCCTTCATCCGAACCTTCAGTGTATCGGTATCTTGTATCGTACCGATGTTCATGCGGATACGTTGGGCAGCGCGTGGATCGCGTAACTGCCAGTTCCCTTGTGTATTTAGCAGCAGACGTTTCCATTTGTCATAGGCGCGCAGGGCATAGCCACCGGTGGCACAGAAATCCAGACAATCGTCAAAGGCGGCACGGGATAGCGTGCGGTAGGCACCAACGGTCTTGATCTCTTGATAGAGCTGGTCTGCGTCAAACGGACCAGCGCAGGCGGTGATGAGAATGTGCTGGCAGAGCACATCGCGGGGGCCGGGGCCTTTGGGGTTGCCGTCAAGGTCGTGTTCATTGACGGCATCAAGGGCGGCGATACATTCGACCACTTCGAACCGGTTTGCAGGGACCAGAAGGGCTTTGGATGGGGCGTTGTAGCGGTGGTTCGCCCGCCCGATCCGCTGCACCAGCCGTTTGACATTCTTGGGCGCACCGACCTGGATCACAAGGTCGACGTCGCCCCAGTCTATGCCAAGGTCGAGCGAGCCTGTGCAGACAATGGCGCGCAAATGACCCGCGACCATTGCCGCTTCGACCTTTTCACGTTGTTCGCGGGCTAGGCTACCATGGTGAATCCCAATGGGCAGATCATCAGTATTGGCGAGCCAGAGGTTGTGAAAGAAGATCTCGGCTTGTGCGCGGGTGTTGTGGAATATCAAAGTTGTTTTGTGCTTCTTAACCTCTTCCAGCACGGCGGGAATGGCATATTTTGCACCACCTCCGGCCCATGGCGGCTTTTCCTGTGTCACCAGCATGGAAATATCGGGGTCCGGCCCGGGATCGGCGTTCACGATCGCACAGGGATCAGGGTGTCGGGCGAGCTCTGCGGCGATGGCATCGGGATCGTCGACCGTGGCCGAAAGACCCACGCGCCGCATGTCGGGGGCAAGCGTTTGCAGGCGGCTTAGGGCGAGCATGAGTTGGTCGCCACGTTTGCTTTCTGCCAATGCGTGGATTTCGTCAACAATGACACGCTGCAAGCCTTTGAACATACGCGGCGCGTCTTCGTAGCTGGTCAGCAGGGCCAGCGATTCCGGGGTGGTCAGCAAGATATGCGGCGGGTCAGCGCGCTGGCGTCGTTTCTGTGTGTAGGATGTATCGCCGGTGCGGTCCTCGATGCGGATCGGTAAATCCATTTCGGCGACGGGCGTGCGCAGATTGCGTTTGATATCGGCGGCAAGCGCCTTGAGAGGCGAGACATAGAGGGTATGCAGACCTTTGTGCTGCCCATCGGCGAGTGCGACAAGAGATGGCAAGAAACCAGCGAGCGTTTTACCGCCTCCGGTGGGCGCGATCAGCATCAGCGCGGGGGCTGCGGCCTGATCCAGCATTGCTTGCTGGTGCGGGTGGATCGTCCAGCCGCGACCGGAGAACCAGTCTTGGAAATGGGATGGCAGGGTGGTCATAAAGCTAAGGTGACCCTGGCAATGCGTGCGTCAAGACCCACCCTCAGGCTTGCAGCGGGGATTGAGACAGCGCACCGCGTTCTGGACTGCAAGCGGGAGCATGACATCATCATCAGGTGCGAGATCAAGGGCAGAGGCGACATCTTTGACAAGAATACCAATGCTGTTCTCAGGGTCATACCCATGGCGCGCGAACTCGATCTCTTCAAATCCCGAAGCCAGCCAGTTTTGTCCCGATGCAGTATTGATCAGTGCTAGCAGCTTTCTCTCGTCCACGCCTGCGGCATCGGCCCAGTCAAGCACAAGACGGGTCATCGCAGTGTTTGAAGCCGCCAGCAGGTTGTTGAGAACCTTGGCTGTCATCCCAGCACCAAAATCGCCCATGTCATGGGTGTGTTCTCCCATTGCCCGCAGCAACGGGGCGATCTGTTCCGCCGGGCCACCTGTCATGAAAGTCAATGTGCCTGCGTTCGCCTTTACTTGCGCGCCCGACATCGGCGCATCGATCAGTGTGATGTGAGGCGGGATGCGCTGTCGTAAGTCTTTGACGTACCGAGGGGATAGTGTGGAACTGATGATGATCCGTTCAAGATCGGCTGCCTTGGAGACAATGGCTTGGTCGTCAAACAGCAGTGCGTCGGTCTCTTTGGTGTCGCGCACGACGGTGATCAGCGTCGTGAGACCCCGGGCAAAAGCAGAAACATCCGTCCCCACACCGTCCAGGGGGCGCACATCAAAGCCGCGCGCATCAAATCCCGCCTCTTGCAGGTTTTTCAGCATACCCCATCCCATGCGACCACAGCCCGCCACACCAATGATATTCGGCATTCATCCACTCCAACGAAAAAGGCTTCCCGCAGGGTAATGGGAAGCCTCGAACTTGGAAATGTCGAAAGATGTCAGTGAATGATTTCTTCTTCTTTCACAAACATGTTCGCCCATGCGCGGTCGATCAGTTCGGGTGACATTTGGTACGGAATGCCTTCAAATTCGCAGATCGAGATCATCTGGTCGATCAGGAAGATCGGCTGATAGTTGGCGTAGACATTGTCGATCTCGGGGTAGCGCACGTTCAGCAGGTGCACGAGCGTATCTTCGTCCAGCGGCATTTTGCGCTTGCGGGCGACCATGGCAAAGATCTTGAGATAGTCTTCCTGATCGGGGCCATCGATCTTGATTTTGTAGAAGATACGACGCAGCGCCGCTTTGTCGAAGATCGCGTTCGGGTGGAAGTTGGTTGAAAAGACGACAAGCGTATCAAACGGCACTTCGAATTTCTCGCCTGATTGCAGGGCCAGAATATCCTTGTTCTCTTCCAGTGGAACAATCCAGCGGTTCACGAGAGTCTGCGGCGGTTCCTGCTGGCGACCAAGGTCGTCCACGATAAAGATGCCGCCAGTGGATTTCAGCTGCAACGGCGCCTGATAGGTGCGCGCTGTCGGGTTGTAGACAAGGTCCAGCATCGAGAGCGACAATTCACCGCCGGTGATCACAGTTGGGCGCTCGCAGCGCACATAGCGCGTGTCGAAACGGCCGGATGTCCGGCGCAGGCTGTTTGGGTCGTCGACATCATCTTCTGCGGCACTATGCACGATAGGGTCGTACACCGTGATCACCTGACCAGAATACTCAATGGCACGGGGTACGTAGATCTTGTCGCCCAATGCATCGCGGATACCGTTTGAGATAGAGGACTTACCATTGCCTGGAGGACCATACATCAGGATGGAGCGACCCGCACTGACCGCAGGACCAAGATTGGACAGCAGGTCATCTGGCAGGATCAGATGGCCCATTGCTGTTTGCAACTGGTCGCGGGTCAACTGGATATTCCTGATAGACTGGCGCTGAATCTGCTGACGGTAGATATCGAGCGGTACGGGCATTGCGCCGTAATACTCAGACTGGCCCAAGGCATCGAGCGCACGCGCACGACCTGCGTCAGTCAGTTGATAGCCCATCTCGTTACCGCTGTTCGCGTTCAGCGTACCGGTGGCTTCCAACAAAAGCTGACCGCGGGCCATATCAACCAGTTCCTGCGTCACCGGGATTGGCAGGCAAATGGCCTTGCTGATGGTCGAAACCAAATCAAGGTTCATCCGGAACATCGTCTTGATGAGGATGTCGCGCATCATGGCCATGGGCAAAAGCATGCCTTCGATGCTGCGTGGCGCGGGTGGCGCCATGACACTGGATGTTTGCACGTTCATATCGGATCCCGCCCATCTCAAGTTTATAGATCGGCCGCAGACTCGGCGGCTGTCACGTGCCAGTTTAGCATTAACTGTGGCAAAATAGTGAACAAAGATGTGCCTGTCCAAGGCATTAGCCGCTTTCTCAGAGATAAACGGCAGCGAACACAAGATATAGTAGAAGGGTCATGCTCAGAGGGAAACCCTTTGGGAAATACCAGCCGGCATTCCAGCTTTTCCATTCGCTGACAGGGCGCTTGAGCGGTGTAAGCCGAAACAAGGTGTGCACCGCCAAGGCGGCAATCAGGCTTGCTGCGAAGATACGCAGGATCACTTCAATGTCGGCCATCACGAAAAAAGGGGAAATCGCTGCAATCAGCTTGGCATCACCGCCGCCCATAAGCCGCAAGGCCCAAAGGGCCATGCAGACGACCAAGGCGATGGGGAAATGCAGCCACTGCCAAAGGTACATTTCCCAACCGAATGCAAATGGCCCCAGAAAAGCATATGCCAACATCACGACGATCACCGATTTGTTGGTGATCTTCATGTCGCGCATGTCATTCCATGAAATGAAGAGCGCGATTGGTATGACAGCCGGAAGAAACCAATAGGCTGCCTGTGCAGTTATGCCCATTGGTGTCTAGTTCACGGCATTATTGTCGAGGGCCTCGAGCGCGCGCACGGCTTCCTCGAAATACTGTGGGTGGGTGTTGATCGCATCGTTCAGCAGCGATTTGCCGATTGTGATGTCATTCTGCTTGATTGCCGCAAGGGCCATCGTGTGCATCAACTGAGCACGTTCGATCTGGGTCATGGGGACAACAGGAAGCGTGTAGTTACGCTGCGCGCCCCGGGCCAGAACAAGGTTGTTCTTTGCAGTGAACATGTTGCTGTTGAAGCGAAGTGCGTCAACGAACAGGCGCTCGGCAGCGGGGTAATCACCACGGGTCAGCTTTGAAAAACCCCAGTTGTTATAGACTGTCGCGGGGCGGGTCGTCAGCCCGACTGCGGTCTCGTAAAAGCTGTCTGCCTTTTCCCATTGCTGACGGCTGTCAGCAACCATGGCCTCGAGACGGTAACGCTCGAAGGTTTCATAGGTCGGCGGGATGGTGTTAAGTGTCGCGGCTGCGTCATCCCACTGGTTGGCGCGAATAAATGCATCTGCAAGATCCACGCGGTCCGTTTCGTTGGAGTCTGCGTTGGCTACGACGGTCTGCCAGGCGCTGATTGCTTCGACTGGGCGCTTGGCGCGGACCAGTGATTTGGCCAGACCGCGCTGAAGGTCGATCCGTCCGGGGTCATTGGCATTCGCATTGGCGAAATAGCGGACTGCCTCGTCGGGGTCGCCCACGGTCAGCATAACATCATTGAGGTTGGTTTCATCGACGACGTTAATGTCTTGCAGGGCGCGTTCGACCTCTGCTTCGCCGGATCGTTCACAAGCGGACAGACCAATGGCCGCCGCGCAAAGCGTCAGAAAAATTGGGTGGCGCATGTTTCTGCGTCCTTTTGCTGCTCTTGCCTACAAGTCCGACATCAACACAAAATCACCTGCACCGCGCCGGATCAGACTGAAGTTCTGATTTTCTTCGTCGATAGTATTGCTCGAATTTTCCAATTTTGCGAGTGCTAAGCGCAAATTGTCACGAATTTCGTCCGAATTTCCGTTGTCGGCGGCGAAAGCGCGCCGAAAAACCTCACTCGCTTCACCGATTTCGCCCTTTTCCATCAGGATAACCCCAAGATTGTTCCAGGCAGGTGGAAATGTGGGGTCTTCTTCGACAGCGCGGCGGAGCCAACGCTCAGCCTGCCCCAAGCGACCGAGGTTCAGGTTGGCAGACCCGATGGCCGACATCGTATCAACATTCAGGCCTTGGGTTGCGGCTGCGCGGTTGTAGGCTTTCAACGCAAGTTCATATTCACCAGCGGCCATCAGTCGATGTCCGACAATCAGCCCGTCGGCGCTTTCCCCACGTGCAACACCGGGTGCAAAGACACCATCGGGTGAACGATTAAGGCCGCCCGACGTGCAGGCGGCCAAAGCAACGATGAACAAACCGATAGTGACGCGCCGGACCATCATCCACCTAGGTTGACAGCAATCGCATAAATGGAGGGACCAATCAGCATCGCCATAAGCGGCGGCACCGTCAGCATCATTGTTGCAAGCGTCATTTTGGTCGGTAGCTTGTTCGCCGCCTCTTCTGCGCGCATCACGCGCTTGTCGCGCATTTCCGAGGAATATACCCGCAGCGCATCTGCGATTGACGTACCAAACTGCGATGACTGCACCAACACGGTTACAAAGCTTGCAATATCTGCAACCCCGCAGCGGTCTGACATGTCTTTCAGGACCGTGTTCTTGTCTTTGCCGGCTTTGGCTTCCTGGCTGACAATCTCGTATTCTTCGGCAAGTTCGGGGAAACCGGACTTCAACTCCCGGGCTACGCGAATAATGGATTGATCCAGCGACTGGCCCGCCTCTACGCAGACAAGCATCATATCTAGGCTGTCAGGGAACGCATTGGTGATTGCTTCCTGGCGCATTTGCTGGCGTCGCGTGACCCAGTATTTTGGCAGGATATAGCCAATACCGCCGGGGATCAGGATCCACATGGCAAGTTGCTGTGTCGTGACCTCGGCCGTGCCGGACATTTGGACGATCGCATAGGCGCCCCCGCACAAGAGACCGAAAATCCCCAATGCGAATTGCAGAAAGTTGTAAATGCGCACGGCGTTCTTGCTGCGATATCCCGCCTGCATGAGTTTGAGTTTAACGGCCGAATACTCATCGGCGTTCTGCGGTTCAAGGAAGTTTGAATATTTTTCAAGTTTGTCTTTGCTTGAAGCGGAACGGAGCTGCTTGTCCTTCGACTTTGGAGCCTTTTCCGGGTTGCCCGCCGATTTGATCTTATCAAGCGGGTCGACTTCCTTTTTCAGCAAGACTGGAAGTGTCACCAGAATCAGGAATACACCCAACAGACCGACAATCATCAAAGGCCCAAACGGCCCCAGAATATCGGTGATCATCGTTTGGATGTTTGCCATTGTTGCCTGAATATTTTCCATCTCGCCCCCTTACACCTTAATATTGACCAAGGCACGCATCACGACCAGGTTCGCAACAAGAAATGCAACCACAATCAAAACTGCCGGAATGAAAAGCGGGCTTTGCATAACGTCATCATAGTAGTCCGGCTTCACCAGATTGATACCAAGAAGCGCGACCACTGGAAACGCAGAAAGCAAATTGCCTGACCACTTCGCTTCGGCGGTAATCGCAGAAACGCGTCGGAACAAGCGAAAGCGGGCGCGGATCACCTTTGCCAAACCGTCAAGGATTTCAGCGAGGTTACCGCCTGACGTTTGCTGGATGGTCACTGCAACAGCCAAAAAGCGCATGTCCTGATTGTCCAGCCTCTCTGCCATTGCCTTGAGCGTTTCCCCCATGTCGCGGCCATAAGCAGCTTCGTCAGCAATCATACCCATCTCGGTTCCAAGAGGATCAGGGACTTCGCGTGCCACAATGCCGATCGCAGATGAGAACGGGTGTCCGACACGCAACGAGCGGACCATCAATTCAACCGCTTCTGGCAATTGTTCAGCCAGCATATTCATCCGTTTCTTGGCTTTGCCATTGACCCAGACATAGACGCTCCCGATCCCCATCAAGACGCCGACAAGCACGCGGATCGGCACACCGACATCGGTAAGCGCGGTCAGCAGCATGAAGGAAACGCCGCTCAGGACGACCATCATGATGATCAGTTGGGTGGGGGTGAAGGCGATGTTTGCCTTTTGCGCACGGTCTGCCAGCAAAGAGTAGATAGGAATACTCTGCGACCTCATGTGCTGCGTCATCTCCTTACGGAGTTGCTCAAGCACCTGTTCGCGGTTGCCGCCCTTGTCCAGCATATCCAGACGGCGGTTCACCTTGCCATCCATACTGATCGACTTGCCAAAGATGACAAGATACGCGCCCTGCACCAGCGCCAATACGGCGACAAAGATCAGAATGTAGATAAGTGGTTCGACTGAAATCATGCCGTTTACTCCGCTACCATCGGTTCAAAGATGGCAGGTGGCAGATCATATCCCCAAAGCTTGAAGCGTTCTGAGAAGTGGCTGCGCACACCGGTCGCTGTGAAGTGGCCAATAATCTTGTTGTCAGGTGTCAGGCCAACGCGCTGATAGCGGAAGATTTCCTGCATCGAAATCACCTCGCCTTCCATGCCGGTGATCTCGGTGATCGAGGTCATGCGGCGTGAGCCATCCTGCAGGCGTGAGGCCTGCACGATCAGGTTCACAGCCGAGGAAATCTGGCTTCGCATTGCTTTGATCGGCATTTCAATGCCGGCCATCGCAATCATGTTTTCCAAACGCGACACGCCATCACGCGCACTGTTGGCGTGGATTGTGGTCATAGACCCGTCGTGGCCTGTGTTCATGGCCTGCAACATGTCGATAACTTCCTCGCCACGCGTCTCACCGACGATGATGCGGTCAGGGCGCATACGCAGCGCGTTTTTCAGACAATCCCGCTGCGAAACGCCACCTTTGCCTTCCACGTTTGGCGGACGGCTTTCCATCCGGCCAACATGTGTCTGCTGTAGTTGGAGTTCCGCCGTATCTTCGATCGTCAGGATGCGTTCGTCATCGTCAATAAAACCTGAAAGGGCGTTGAGCGTTGTCGTTTTACCGGAACCGGTACCACCCGACACAATGATATTCAGACGGGTCGACACAGCCGCCTGCAGATATGCGGCCATCTCTTCGGTGAAAGCGCCAAACTTGACCAGTTCTTCAATGCCGAGCTTGTCTTTTTTGAACTTACGAATCGACACCAATGACCCATCGACAGCAATCGGAGGCACCATCGCGTTGAAACGCGAACCGTCCGCCAAACGGGCGTCAACGTAGGGGTTGGATTCGTCGACGCGGCGACCAACGGCAGACACGATCTTGTCGATAATCCGCAACAAGTGGCGTTCGTCTTTGAACGTGATGTCCGTCAACTCGAGTCGGCCATTACGCTCAACAAAGATCTGTTGTGGCCCGTTCACAAGAATATCGTTGACGCTTTCGTCTTTCAGCAGGGTCTCAAGCGGCCCAAGACCGGTGACCTCGAAGAACAGGTCCTGGCTCAACGTCTGACGTTCGTCCCGGTTTAGCACGATTCCCATATCTTCAAGGGTCTCGTTGGCGATTGCGTTGATCTCTGCCCGCAATTCCTGCTCGGTCGCCGTTTCAAGCGCAGCAAGGTTCAGGTTGTCCAAAAGTGCCTTGTGCAGTTCAAGCTTGATTTCACCCAGACGTTCTTTGCGGCGCTTTTCCTTGTCCATCGGTGCAGCATCGGCGGCGCGGCGCACAGGTGCGGTTTTGACAAGAGGCTGGCGCGCCTCTTCCGGCTTTGCCGCCGCCATCGCAGCGGCATCGATTTTTGGTGATGCTGCAGGGGCCCCGCTGCTTGCATCCTTGGGTAGGGTCGGCTTCTTATATTTTGAAAACATAACGTTACCTCTTAAGCTTTCGCTTCGGCTGCATCAGATTGGTTTACTTCGTGGATTGATTTCGCAAGCTTCAGAATTTCCTTGCGAAGGGCATTTTTTGCGATTGTTTCCGACATCGGCGCGCCATGGTCGGCGGCTTGCATGACAGGCTTGCCACCGTCGGGCAGTTGCACTTCGATCGAGATGCCCAAATTGTCCGATAGGCGTTTGACGCGGCTTTTCCCGTTCATGTCAGCAAAGCCCGGTGCGCGGTTCAGCACAAACCGGATTTTCTCGAACGGCAGGTCTTCTGACTGCAACGCGCGTTTGAGACGGAGCGTGTTCTGGGCAGACCGCATGTCCAGCTCGATCATTGCAAAGTAGACATGCGCCATTTCCAGAACGGTCTGGGACCATTCGACCATGGTCGAGGGCATATCGATGACGACGTAGTCAAAGTGGCTGCTTGCCATCTCGATTACCCGTGCAATGTCTTCCGGCGTTATCATATCCAACGGAATCATATCGGTCGGGGCCGTCAACACGTGCAACTTGTCGCCATAAGTCAGCATGGCCTGCATGAACGCTTCCGCATCCATGCTTGATGTGTCTGTCAATAGTTCCAGCACGGCCTCGCGACGCGGAAGATCAAGGTAGGTCGAGGCCGACCCAAACTGAAAGTCCAGATCCAGAAGACAAACCTTTGGCGGATCCTCTTTTTCGACATTTGCAAGTTCCCACGCAAGGTTGACCGCCATCATCGATGCGCCTGTCCCGCCGGCAAGGCCGTGGATGGGAATAACAACGCCGACGCGATCACCCAACGCCTTCGCGCCCTTTTCGCCGGCCTGGGGGGCTTGTGGCTCTTGCTTGGTCAGAACACGCTCAATGGCGCGCGCCAGTTCGTTTTCGGGAAGAGGGTAGGGGACGAATTCGTCGCCGCCTTCGCGCAATAGCTGGTGAAGCGCTGTTGGACTCACATCCTCGGCAATCAAAATAACTTTGATGTTTGCTTGCTTGGCCGCTGCGATGACGCGCGAGATACCTGCAAGGTTATCTTCGTCTTCGGCATCCATGGCGATCGTGACAAACTGGAGGGATTTGGCATCCGATTGCCCAAGAAACGCGGCGGCATCGTCAAAGCTCAGATCGCCCCAAGCATCTCCCAGGGCTGCTTCCATGTCTTCGATCAAGAGATCGAAATTCTGCACATCACGGCTAATGGTGCATGCCACAATCTGCGGTGGATCGCTTTGGACGACCGGGCTTGTACTCATATCTTTGATGTCCCCATCACATTATTTACATTCAATCGATGCCGAAGATGCTAGCAAACCTATCACAACAAATAGGAATGCCCGCATTGCTGCGGCAAGGCACTTGCACAGTCCTAATACTACTGGGAATTTTGTCGATAATAGGACCAAATAAGAGCTACTGTGCAGAAATTTGCGACGATTTGCAATTCATTGGTCAATAGTTAACGCCGGATTGAAGAATCCGGCGTTAACGATAGTTTAGATGGTTTTCTTAGCCGCCAAGCTGGCCAGATGTCGCCGTGCTTTGTTGCGTGGCGCTGCTCACGTAATCACGGAAGATGATGGCGGCATACTTGCCGTTCAGCACCATTGGATCATTCTCAACAAAGCCCGTTACTTCTGTCACGGTACGGCGGTTGCGACGCTCGCGCCCGTCGGTCACGACAAGCGGCTGGGTCTCGCCGAAGGAAACGACGGCTTCCAGACGGCTGCGATCAATGCCTTGTGAAGACAAGAATGCGACAACTGCTTGCGCACGACGCAAACCAAGTGACCGGTTGTAGGCCTGACTGCCGACAAGGTCAGTGTGACCATAGACCTTGAAGCGTACTTCGGGGAACTGACGGATCCAATCCGCTTGTTTCATGAGTACACTGCGCGCTTCTTCATCAAGCACCGTAGAGTCAAACTCAAAGTTGACAGTGGTGTCGACGTCACCTGCAAAGCGACGAGCCAGGTTGATTGTGTAGTCCTGTGCGCCAGTCTGCACGAGGCGGTTGTTCATTGTCGCCTCGCCGAAGTCGCCGGCATCGAGGGTCGAACCAGCTTCGGTAAAGAACGAAGCTGCACCGATCTGCCTATCCGCTGACGAACAGGCGCTAAGTGTTGCGGCAGCAACGGCCGCTGTGATCATATATTTCATCGACTTACGCTCCAATTATTCGTCAAGGACATAGCCATAGGACCCGCTAAAGTCCTGGCGTGCCACTTCGCCTGCGCCACCGCTAGATGGTCCACCTTCACGGGCCACCTGGCCAAACAGGAACAGGCCCTGCTCGGTGGGTGGACGTACCCGATCTGTGGGCAAGGCCAGTGCTTCACCGCGTGTTGGTGAGACAAGGTGCGGTGTGACGATGATCACCAGTTCTGTCTGGCGGCGCGCATATTCGGCACTGCGGAACAAAGCACCAAGAACCGGAATGTCGCCAACCCATGGCAATTGGCCGTTCAAGTCGGTGAAGTCATCCGACAACAGGCCCGCAATCGCGAAGCTCTCGCCATCCCGCATCTCGACTGTTGTCGATGTTTCGCGGCGTGTGAAGGCGTCGACAGAGAAACCGTTCGCCTGGAAGCCACTGGATGGGTCAATCGCCGATACGGCTGCATTCAGTTCCAGATTGATGATGTCCTGATCGACAACACGTGGAATGAAGCTCAGTTCGACGCCGAAAGGTTTGAACTCGACCGAAATAGAGCCGCCGTCATTGGCAGTAGGTACTGGATACTCGCCACCGGCAAGGAAAGTTGCTTCCTGACCACTGAGCGCTGTTAGGTTTGGCTCGGCCAAGGACCGGACAACGCCGCGTGTTTCCAGAGCTTCAAGCAGAATACCCACTTCAAGGCCACCCGCACCAAAGCCAAACAGGACAGCGCCATTGTTCGCGTTTGCAGCAGGAACGGCCCCACCGAGCGCGCCGTTAATGGCGGATTGCCCTACCGTCCGGTTGGTACCGCCAGTAATGCTTACGTCGTCATCAAAACCAAGACCGCTCAGCGCGATTGAGCTCGAAAGCGCCTTGCTGACAGATCGCTGCATCTCTGCAAAGCGAACTTTGAGCATAACCTGCTGTGTGCCGCCGACGGTCATCAGGTTCGATACCCGCTCAGGTGCATAACGTTCAGCCAGATCAAGCGCCCGATCGAGGCGTGCGATCGAGCTGACTGTGCCCGAAAGAACGATCCCGTTGTTTGCAGTGCGGACCTCGATGTTCTCACCCGGCAAGATTTGGGTCAGACGTTCTTTAAACTCTGCAATGTCGGGAGAAACGTGGATTTCCACGTTGGTAATCAAGCGACCGTTCTCACCCAGCAAGGTGAGTGTCGTCCGGCCGGGCTCTTTGCCCAGAACATAGATTGTCCGGTCGGACAAAGAAGAAATGTCCGCGATACCGGGGTTCGCAATAGATAGTTCTGTGAAGGGCACGTCGCTCTCCACAACAACGGCCCGGCTCATCGGGACGCTGAGTGCACTGGATGCCGCGCCGCGCAAGACGCGCAACGTTTCGGCCGGTGCGATACTAGGTGCTGCCGCTGTTAGCGACAGCGTCAAGCCAGCAATAGCTGCCTTTAAGAATTTGTCATATTTCATAAGTGACCTGCCTCTCCGATCACGCCTCGTTTTAACGGGTCTTCCCGCCCATGATGCGCTGACCATGGGGCACTTCCAGTTTTATTGCAAGAATCAAGGCTTTGGAGTGCAGAGCGAATGTGGATAAAGCGCAACACTCGCTAGTCTGAGTGGAAAATCTTGCGCCACACACAACATTTAGCGGCGCAAGACGAATTCGGGAATCTGATGATCGGCCCGATCTATTCAGCGCATTCGATCTCGACTTGGATGCGTTCGGTCCCGCTGCGCTGCGTGACAAAGCACCGCTCGGGGGCCTCCTCGACGACTTCGGGTTCGACAACGGCTTCCACAATTCCAAGCACATCACGGATGTTGGTCTCGATGGTTGTATCACCGGCTTCGAGATCATCGCGGCCAACAGGCGTTAGGGAAAGTGTCCCCGCAGACCGCAGAACTTGCAGGTCGGCAAAATCCTCTTGTGATACCTGAATCACGACACTTGGCTCCATGGAAATAATTTCCAGTCCGCTCTTGACCAAGCGCGAGATGCTGGGCCCTCTGTTCACGCTACCAACCCAGTAAAGGTCGATACGATCGGAGGTCCGCAACTCGCTAGCGAAGGCTTGCGTCATATTGGCGGGCAAAGGAAACGCCCGCATGCCCGGGTCAAGAAGCGCTGTGATCCCTTGTCTAGCGCCAGCTTCTGTGACTTTCGCGGTCAGGATCGGCTCATTCACCTGCATAGGGATGCGCACAACACGAGGCGTGTTCACGCCTTCGGGGAAGAGCTCCTCCTCGGTTGCGAAAACGCCCTGCGGTAAGAAGTCTCTGGCATATTTGATAACTTTGACGTCGTCGATCGTCAGCAGATCGCCATAAGTCAGATTGCGCGATGGCGCGTAAATGTCGACGGTCTGAATGGCAGAGGCCGCACGCTGGCGTTCCCGCTCCAAGGCAGACGCCTGTGTGTCCATATACTGGTTGACCATGTATACAGCGAAGCCTGCCAGGCCCATTCCAATCAAAAGTACCAATCCGAAAACTGCACGCATTCTTCAACCTCTTATCTCAAACCCAGTGTCGGGGCGGTTGGGTGTTCGCTTTGGTCTGCCGAAGGGCTAAATAGCCTGCCCCAACCAAAGCGGCAACACGGCCTGCACAATCACAGGCCCTCCTATGATCTACATGGGGGACCAGATCGGTGCAATCCGTTTACGACCGCGCATGCAGCAGAAACGAGAAATGTGTTCAAAGTGAGGAAGAGTAGCGTTCAGATTGTCTTTGAGAAGTCCGTGAACTGGCACAGGCCCGAAGGAACGAGACTACAAGTCAATGTCGTCCAGGAAGATCTCAATTTCATTTGCCAGATTGGTTGCGCCATCACTGAACAACAGGACTACTACAAGACCAAGCGTACATATAGCTGCGGTCAGCACGACGAAATCGACAGTTATTGCACCATCTTCATCTTTGATAAAATGTGAAAAGAGATGCTTCATGGTTGTACCGCCTTTGCATAGAACCTGCCATGTGTTCATGCAGGTTGCGTCTTAATGATAAGTTATGCCTGACACCTAAAACTCATCTCTGCGGCATCTTCAAAATCTCTGCCGCGCTACTCGTCAAATGCGCATGAAAAAGCCGCGCCACAAATCCAATGGCGCGGCTCATAGAGTTGTCGATAGACTGAAAATAGGGCCTTATTCGGCGTCCATGTTGTCCAGAGAGCTTTCGATCTCGTTGGCAAGACCTGTGGCACCAGAGCTGATCGCGCCACCAACGGCCAGACCAAGAACAACGATAGCAGCAG
>CAZTKF010000004.1:43200-80404 GCA_964614205.1 uncultured Loktanella sp.
GCACCAGAGCTGATCGCGCCACCAACGGCCAGACCAAGAACAACGATAGCAGCAGTCAGAACAACGAAGTCAACTGTTACAGCACCGTCTTCGTCGTTGCGGAAGTTTTTGATGAAGTTAAGCATTTGAATCCCTCCTCAGGGTATTAGCAGGTTTTGTTTCGTTCCGCGCCGGCATTTACTTTACTTGTTACGCTAACGCGAACACCGTCTTGGATGCAGACATAAAGCCATTTGAATGGGGCGGGAGTTTGGCATCAAATACTTTTTTTCGCATGAAACGCGCTTTTTGGCGAATATCGCCGTAAGTATCTGTTTTTAAATGAAAGAAATATTCATCTTTCGTTCATATTCGCGAGAATTCGTTGCCAAAGCGTTCTCAATACCCGTGAAACTGGGCGAATTGTTCCTAAAGAATTGGCTTTTGGGCCATATTCTGCCATCTTAATATGAACAAAAATACGGCGGGCAGGCACAAGATGAGTCGTAGATTAACAAGGATAGCTCTTGCGAGCTTGATTCTGTTGGCAACTCCGGCCTTGGCAGAAATCGAAAGGCTGCAACCAGACTTTACCTTCAAACGCGTTCCCGTTCCGTCAGGCGGTGCAGGGAACCGGATTACCGTTCAGATTGATCCAAACGCGCCGAGGCTTGGTCCTGTCTATTCTGATCCGGAACCGGAACCTGCGGCATCGTTCGGCGCAATGCCATTGCCGCAGCCGTCGGGTTTGGAATGGTTCTGGACAACAGTCCCGGCAGATCTGGGTGCGCAGGGCCCGGTCCGTTTCCAAAGGGCTATGGCGCAGTTAAACGATCCGCCCGTTGGTCAGGGTGTTCCCGCGCCGCGGTTGCAGGCTTTGCAGGATATAGCGTCCGCCCATGGACAGAGCATCTTGCTTGAGACTGTTGGCACGTCGGTGTCGCCTGCTTTGGTTCTGGCCGTGATATCAGTGGAAAGTGCCGGCCGCATTGACGCGGTCAGTTCCGCCGGTGCAGAGGGCCTGATGCAGTTGATGCCGGACACGGCGACACGTTTTGGCGTGACCGACAGCAAGGACCCAGCACAGAACATCAGGGGTGGTGTTGCCTATCTTGAATGGCTGCTTGACCACTTTGGTAACGATGCGGTGCTTGCACTTGCAGGCTACAATGCGGGCGAAGGAAACGTACGCCGCCATGAAGGTGTGCCGCCATTCAGCGAAACGCGGGCTTATGTGCCCAAGGTTCTGGCGGCCTGGCAGGTGGCAAAAGGACTGTGCCAGACCCCGCCAGAGCTGATCACGGATGCCTGCGTGTTCAATGTGAACGGAATCTAGACCGATAAGGCATCTACCCATTCGGGGTGTTTGCGACATTGCGCATTTACAAACTGGCAATGTGGCACGTTCCGCAGCCCCTTGCTGCGTGCATCAGCAATCATTTCGCGCAACATCATCAGACCGATCCTGTCGCCTTCCTGACCACCGGCGATTTGCGTGTGCTCGGCGATAATGCAGTCGGGGGGGATAACTGTCTAGGTCAGTTCGCTTTCACCAGGGGGGTGCACGATGGAGTAGCAGCCTTTTGTGCCGCTACAATCGTGCATGACCGACAGATCAGACAATCGCCGCTTCTGTTGCTGCGCGTAGCTCATCCTCTGTGACACCGTCTGCTGTCTCGACGATCTTCAGACCGCCTTCAACAACATCCAGCACGCCTAGATTGGTGATGATGCGGTCTACGACACCCTTGCCCGTCAGTGGCAGGGTGCAATCCTTCAGAACCTTGCTGTCGCCATGTTTATTGGTGTGATCCATCACAACGACTACGCGACCGACGCCAGCAACGAGGTCCATCGCGCCGCCCATGCCTTTGACCAGTTTGCCTGGGATCATCCAGTTTGCCAGATCACCATTCTCGGAGACCTCCATAGCGCCAAGGATTGCCATTGCAATCTTGCCGCCGCGGATCATGCCAAAGGATTGGGCGCTGTCAAAGTAGGCGGTCTGGGGCAGTTCTGTGATCGTCTGCTTGCCTGCATTGATCAGGTCGGCATCTTCTTCGCCCTCAATCGGGAAAGGCCCCATCCCCAGCATCCCGTTTTCAGACTGCAAGGTCACTTCGATCCCGTCGGGAATATAGTTCGATACCAAGGTCGGAATCCCGATCCCGAGGTTTACGTACCAGCCATCCTGCAGTTCTTGCGCGGCGCGGGCGGCCATTTGATTGCGGTCCCAAGGCATATGCTGATCCTACTCTTTGTCGTTCAATGCGGTTTTGATTTCGGCCAGCTGGCTCTCGATCGCACCAAGGCGGTGGTCCATCATCAGACCTTCTGCCGTCTGCATGGTCAGACGCTGCAATTCTTTTTCATCGCCGGTAAAGCTGTCATGCACGATACGGCGGGCCACGACGATCCAGTGATGAAAATCACGGACCGTTTCTTTTTCGTTTTCAGGCAATGGGCTTGACATCGTTTGTTCCTCACGCAGCAGGGCGGGTTGTGCGTTGCTCGATCCGTTTCTCATGTTCGCCCTGGATTAGGCGATGTACATAAATGCCGGGCAGGTGAATGCAGTCAGGGTCAAGGCTGCCTGTCGGCACAATCTCTTCCACCTCGACAACGCAAATCTTGCCACACATGGCCGCAGGCGGGTTAAAGTTGCGGGCCGTCTTGCGGAAGACAAGGTTTCCGGTCTCGTCGGCTTTCCACGCCTTCACAATGGAAAGGTCGGCAAAGATACCTTCTTCCATGATGTATGTTTCGCCGTTGAACTCTTTATGCTCCTTGCCTTCGGCAATCACGGTCCCAACGCCGGTTTTGGTGTAGAACCCCGGAATACCGCAGCCACCCGCGCGCATACGTTCTGCAAGCGTCCCTTGGGGGTTGAACTCCAGTTCCAGTTCGCCCGACAGATACTGGCGCATGAACTCGGCATTTTCGCCTACGTAAGAGCTGATCATCTTTTTGACCTGACGGGTCTGTAGCAGGATGCCGATGCCAAAATCATCGACCCCGGCATTGTTCGACGCAAATGTCAGATCCTTGGTGCCCGCGTTCTTGATTGCATCCAGCAGCAATTCGGGGATGCCGCAAAGGCCAAAGCCGCCTGCGGCGATAAACATGCCGTCATGCAAAAGCCCTTCAAGGGCGGCGGTCGCGTTGGGATAGATCTTGTTCATGCGCAAACTCTCCGGCGTGGTTTGCGCATGTTGTGCCGCCAGCTAAACAGAGAGTCAATAAAATGCCGCGTTGCAGAAAGGGCGCGTGCTAGCTCGCCTTCTTTGTCGCTGCTTTCTTCTTTGCGGGCGTCTTCTTGCGTGCAGGCTTTTTCTTGCCCGCCTTCTCGGCGCGCTCATCAATAAGATGTACGGCCTGTGCCATGGTCAGATCGGACGGCTCGATCGTGTCGGGGATCGTCGCGTTGATCTTTTCCCACTTTACGTACGGCCCGTATTTGCCATCAAAAATATTGACCGCGCCGCCGGCCTCTGGGTGTTCGCCCAACTCACGGATCGGTACGGCGGCTTTGCCACGCGCACCACGTGATGCGACTTTTTCGGCCAAAAGCTGAACAGCGCGGTTCATGCCAACAGTCCAGACCTCGTCAATGCTTTCCAGATTGGCGTTTGTCCCGCCGCGGTGCGAGGTGCTTTCGGCATGTTTCAGATATGGCCCGTAGCGCCCGATGTTGGCCCAGACTGGCACGCCATCTTCGGGGTGTGGTCCGATTTCGCGGGGCAGGGACAAGAGCATCAAGGCCTGCTCTAGCGTGACGTCCTCCGGTTCCCAGCCGTCAGGGATGCCTTGGCGCTTGGGCTTCTTGTTCTCTTCTGTCACCGCGCCACGCTGTGCATAAGGGCCAAACCGTCCCTTGAAAATCCTGATCTCATCCCCTGCGTCGATCCCCAGCAACTTGCCTTCCGGCGGAATAGCTGATGCTTCGGCCTCTGGGTTGGGGGGGCCAAATGGCCGCGTATAGCGGCATTCAGGGTAGTTCGAGCAGCCGATAAATGCACCACCCGAGCGCGCCGTACGCATCGATAACCGACCTGCGCCACAGTTGGGGCAAAGCCGTGGATCACTGCCGTCTTCGGTGGGCGGAAACAGATGCGGCTCCAGCACCTCGTTGATCTTCTCCAGCACCTCGGTGATGCGCAGATCGGCTGTCTCGGCAATCGCAGCCGAAAAATCGCGCCAGAACTGGCCGAGCACTTTCTTGTAGTCAGCATGCCCTGCGCTGACTTCATCCAACTGGTTTTCGAGATCTGCCGTGAAGTCGTAGCCGACATATTTGCGGAAATAGTTCGTCAGGAAAGCGGTGACCAGCCGTCCTTTGTCCTGCGGGATCAGACGGTTTTTTTCCTTCTCGACATAACCGCGATCCTGAATCGTCGTCACGATCGAGGCGTAGGTCGAGGGGCGACCGATCCCCAGTTCTTCCATCCGTTTGACCAACGTCGCTTCTGTATAGCGGGGCGGAGGCTGGGTGAAATGCTGTTCGGGCTCGACGGATTTCTTCTCGGCCTTCTCGCCCTCGGTCAGTTGGGGAAGACGCTTGTCGTCTTCATCGACGACGGTATCGTCCTTGCCTTCCTCATAGATTGCGATGAAGCCGTCAAAAATCATGACCTGCCCGTTGGCGCGCAGTATGACCTGTTCGTCAGCGCTCGTGATATCAACGACCGTGCGTTCCAAACGGGCTGCTGCCATCTGGCTGGCCATCGTGCGCTTGTAGATCAGATCATAGAGCTTGCGTTGATCGGCATCGGCGATCTTGGCGTCCTCGGTGCTGACAGACATGTCGGTGGGGCGGATGCATTCGTGGGCTTCCTGCGCGTTCTTGGCTTTGTTTTTGTACATGCGCGGTTGGTCGGGCAAATAATTGTCACCGAACTTTGCCTTGATTGCGTCGCGCGCGCCAGCGACCGCTTCGGGGGCCATGTCAATGCCGTCGGTCCGCATATACGTGATCAGACCCGCTTCATACAGGCGCTGGGCGACGCTCATGGTTTGCTTGGCGCCCATGCCGAATTTGCGGCTGGCTTCTTGTTGCAATGTCGAGGTCATAAAGGGCGGTGACGGATTGCGGGTTGCGGGCTTTGCTTCGACCGACTTCACCACAAGATCGCGCGAAGTGATCGCCTGTACGGCCATCTCGGCCTGTGTGGCATTGCTTAGGTCGAATTTGTCGAGCTTCTTGCCCGCCAGCGTCGTCAGCCGTGCCTCATAGCATTGGCCCCGTGCAGACTGCAGCAGAGCCTTGACGGTCCAGTATTCCTGACTGCGGAACGCTTCGATTTCCATTTCGCGCTCGACAATGATGCGCAGGCAAACCGATTGAACGCGTCCGGCCGATTTCGCACCGGGCAATTTACGCCAAAGGACTGGCGACAGATTGAAGCCTACAAGATAATCCAATGCGCGGCGTGCGAGATAGGCGTCAACCAGCGGTTCGTCGACCTGACGGGGGTGCGCCATCGCTTCAGTCACTGCCGATTTAGTGATCGCGTTGAAAACGACGCGGCTGACCTGCGTGTCTTTCTTAATTGCTTTCTTGGCCGTCAGAGCCTCGGTCAGGTGCCAAGAGATCGCTTCGCCTTCGCGGTCGGGGTCGGTTGCGAGGATCAGTTCATTGTCATTCTTGAGCGCATCGACAATCGCCTTGATGTGCTTTTTGCTGTCGGCTGCGATCTCCCATTTCATGTCGAAATCTTCGTCGGGCAGGACTGATCCGTCTTTCGGGGGCAGGTCGCGCACGTGGCCATATGAGGCAAGCACCGTGTAGTCGCTGCCAAGATAACTGTTTATTTTCTTGGCCTTCGCGGGGGATTCGACAACGACAACTGGCATGAGAATCCTTTACGAAAAATCCGGTTCCTTAAGTCGGGCAAGATGTGGCGTCTGTCTGCCGAATGTCAATGAGGGTAAAAATCTTTGCGCAAATCCGTCGCGGGTTTCAGACAAGTCGTGCCAGAAGCCCACCGGACTGCCGCGCAATTTTCCCTTCCAGTTCCAGATCAATCAGAATTGGCGCGACATCGTTTGCAGAGGCCTTGATGTCGCGCAATAGCTGGTCTTCGGCAATAGGGGCTGCGCCCAGCCGCGATAGTATTTGCCTGTGCAAAGCAGCCACATCGCGCAGGCTCTTGGTGGTTTTTCCGGTCTCGGACAGGTCAGGTTCAGGTGCCGCCGCATCAACCGGACCGACAGCATCAATCACATCTTCCGCGTTGCGTACCAGTGTCGCCCCGTCACGGATCAGTAGATTGCAGCCCCATGCGCGCGCATCAAACGGATGACCCGGAACAGCCAACACATCGCGCCCCTGATCCAGTGCATTGCGTGCCGTGATCAGACTGCCGGATTTTCCTGCGGCTTCCACCACTACGACGGCGCGGGACAAACCCGAAATGATTCTGTTGCGTGCGGGGAAATGCCGCGCTTGGGGCTGTAATCCCAAAGGCATTTCAGACAGCCGGACGCCATGCTTGGCGATGTCATGGGCCAACTGCGTATTTTCCGCAGGATAGATAATATCAACACCGCCAGCCATGACGCCGACTGTCCCACCGGACAGTGCGCCATGATGCGCCGCAGTATCAATCCCGCGAGCAAGCCCGGAGACAACTGCAAATCCTGCGCTTGTCAGTTCTTCGCCCAGCCGTTTTGCCATGCGGGTTCCCAAAGAAGAGGCATTGCGCGCGCCCACAAGTGCGATCATCGGTTTGTGCAAGAGCGCTGTCTTTCCAAGTGCCCATAGAAGCGGTGGCGCATCGCTGATATCGAGCAATGCGGGGGGATAGTCCGCTGATCCCCGGATCAGCAATTGCGCGCCCGCAGCTTTTCCGGCTTTCAGTTCCGCGACAACCACAGCTTCGGGGCAGACTTCATAGTCCGGCACACCTGCCGCCTTGGCCACCGCTGGTAGCGCCTTGAGCGCATCAGCCGCGCTGCCGTGTTCTGCCAGCAGACGGTGATATGTCGCCACGCCAACCCGACGCGAGCGCAACAGGCGAAGGCGGTTGACCGCATCCTCTTCCAAGGTGGGTAGGAGTGGGGGGTGAGTGGAAGATAAGTGTGTTCCGGCCATCCCGAACCTCCGCCATATTGCCCGACCACCATAGGACGAAGAGGGTTAACGAGTTCTGAATCAATGCGGGGTGATTTTGAACTAATTCTGCATGTGATGCCTTATGTGCCCGCGATACGGGGTAGCACGGCACGGCGCCCGGTACAGGTCGCGCACCATGCCTACGCCGCGGCGCCACCGACCGTCAGACCGCCAATCATCAGGCTGGGCTGGCCCACACCTACTGGCACCCATTGGCCCGCCTTGCCGCAGTTGCCAATACCGGGATCAAGTGCCAGATCATTGCCGATCCCGCGAATTTGCTTCAGCGCAGTTGCACCGTCGCCAATCAACGTTGCGCCCTTCACCGGAGCGCCAACCACACCATCCTTGACGCGGTAGGCCTCGGTGCAGCTGAAGACGAACTTGCCATTCGTGATATCCACCTGGCCTCCGCCAAAGCCGACTGCATAGATGCCGTCTTTGAGGTCGGCGACCAGATCGCCGGGCGCTGTATCGCCAGCAAGCATATATGTGTTTGTCATCCGTGGCATCGGCGCATGGGCAAAGCTTTCACGCCTGCCGTTGCCTGTCGGGGCAACGCCCATCAACCGTGCATTCTGGCGGTCCTGCATGTACCCGACAAGTACGCCGTCCTCGATCAGCGTATTCTTTGCGCTGGGTGTTCCTTCATCATCGACCGTAATCGATCCGCGCCGATCCGGGATGGTGCCGTCATCCAGTACGGTCACGCCCTTTGCTGCGATCTGCTGTCCCATCAGGCCAGCAAAAGCGCTGGAGCCCTTGCGGTTGAAGTCTCCTTCAAGCCCGTGGCCGATTGCCTCATGCAGCAAAATCCCCGGCCATCCAGGACCAAGCACGACATCCATCACGCCCGCGGGGGCAGGTTGAGCATCAAGATTGACCAACGCGATGCGCAGCGCCTCGCGCACGACGGTTTCCCAGTGTTCGCGGCCAATCAATCCGATCAGACCTGCACGACCGCCACCGCCCATGCCGCCGCTTTCGCGTTTGCCGTTTTCTTCGACGATGACGCTGATGTTGAGCCGCGACATGGGGCGGGTGTCGGTGACCAATGTACCTTCGGGCCTGAGAATCAGCACCTCCTGATGCGATGCGGCGATCGTCGCCGAGACCTGTACGACACGCGGATCAAGAGCGCGGGCAAACGCATCAATGTCACGCAAAAGATCGATTTTTGCGGGGAAAGTTGCCTGCAACATCGGATCGTCGTCAGCGTAGAGTTTGCGATTGGTGCCGGCAGGGGCATCGGCCAAGGTGCCGCCGCCGTCGCCGACAGCCAGACGTGCGGTTGCGACCGCCCTTTTCAGAGCGTGTTCGTCGATGGTGGTTGAATGCGCATATCCCGCAGTTTCGCCGCGGACAGCCCGTAGTCCAAAGCCTTCGGAGGCATCAAAACTTGCTGTCTTGATTCGCCCATCATCGAAGGAAATCACTTCGGATTTGCGGCGCTCCAGAAAAAGCTCACCATCGTCAGCGCCCGCTGTCGCGTCGCGAAGCAAGCTGAGCGCAGTGTCCTGATCAAGATTGGTCTCAAACGGGCGAAACGGGTCTGCGGACATGGGTTTTTCCTTGGCCTGATGTGGATCTGATGTAAATTTTGTCATGAAAGCGTCTGTTTGACGCAACACCAGTTCTTGAGTTGTTCATCAGGATATGGGACACGGTCTTCCGAATACAATGGGATTCCGTCCGAAGCCCGAATGGAATCGCCGGGGAGACGCGTCCTTAGGGGCGCAATGAAGATAGGGTAACACATGCGTTTGAATAGCATCGCGACATCGCTTTGGACGACAGCTGGTCTGATCATGGCAGGCTCCGCCGCAACAGCTCAGCAGATCAATCAGGATCTCGAAATTGTAGGCGTCCCGGTTGACCGTGGCATGGGCTTTCAGCCGGCGGCGACCGAACTGGCACGGGATGTGCACTGGCTCGACAATATGCTGTTGGTGATTATCACAGCCATCACCCTTTTTGTGACGGCACTGCTGGCTTGGGTCGCGATCCGCTACAATCAAAAGAAGAACCCCAATGCCGCAACGTTCACGCACAACTCTCCGCTGGAAGTCGCATGGACTGTCGTACCAGTCGTGATTCTGGTGTTCATCGGTGCGTTTTCTTTGCCGGTGCTGTTCAAACAGCAGGAAATCCCAGAGGCTGACATCACGATCAAGGTGACCGGCTATCAGTGGTACTGGGGCTATGAGTACGTCGACCACGGTGTGGCCTTCGACAGCTATATGCTGGCGCGTGAAGAACTGGAAGAAAACGGCTACAGCCAGGATGAGTACCTGTTGGCAACAGACACGGCAGTCATCGTTCCTGTTGGTGCAACCGTTGTGATGCAAGTCACGGCCGCTGATGTTATCCACTCGTGGACGATCCCGGCTTTCGGCGTAAAGCAGGATGCGGTTCCGGGCCGTCTGGCGGAACTTTGGTTCGCGGCCGAGCGTGAAGGGATTTATTTTGGCCAGTGTTCAGAGCTTTGCGGCAAGGATCATGCCTACATGCCCATCACGGTGAAGGTTGTGAGCCAGGAAACTTATGACGCATGGCTTGCAGAGGAAACAGGCGTATCCTGAGCGACGTTGGGTTAGGACCTGCCTTAACTGAGTACTTGGGTAAGGTGGGTATCGCCCCTGCTTTTTTGAAGGTCCGGAATGAGCGACATCAGCGCATCAGATCAAAGCTATGAAGCAAATATGGGTGATTATTTCGCCCTGCTGAAACCGCGCGTCATGTCGCTCGTTGTGTTTACGGCGCTGGTCGGTCTGTTGGTCGCTCCTGTTCCGGTGCATCCGTTCATCGGCTTTGTGGCGATCCTGTGTATCGCCGTCGGCGCAGGCGCGTCAGGTGCCCTGAACATGTGGTGGGATGCTGACATTGACGCCCGGATGAAGCGCACCGCAGGGCGTCCCATCCCCGCTGGCCGTGTTGAGCCGGGTGAAGCTTTGGGCATCGGACTTGCCCTGTCGGGTTTTGCCGTTGTCCTGCTTGCGCTGGCGACGAATTTCTTGGCTGCATTCTTACTGGCGTTCACGATCTTCTTCTACGCTGTGATCTACTCCATGTGGCTGAAGCGGGCGACGCCACAGAACATTGTGATCGGTGGCGCGGCAGGGGCGTTTCCCCCCATGATCGGCTGGGCTGTTGCCACTGGCGGCGTCAGTATTGAAAGTGTACTGATGTTCGCGCTGATCTTTATGTGGACACCGCCGCATTTCTGGGCGTTGGCGCTGTTTGTGAAATCGGACTACGGCAATGCCGGTGTGCCGATGCTGACCGAAACGCATGGCCGCGATGCCACCCGTAAACATGTGATTGTCTATACGCTGCTGTTGGTGCCGGTTGCGATCGGTCTTGGCTTCACTGCGATTGGCGGGCCTGTCTATCTTGCGGTTGCCGTGGTGATGAATGCATGGTTCCTGAAAGGTGCTTTTGATATCTGGCGGCGCGACGATGCCGCCTGCGAGGCTGACAAACACCGCGTCGAGATCAAGGTGTTCAAAGTGTCGCTTTACTATCTCTTTGCGCACTTTGGCGCTTTGTTGGTTGAAGCGGCCCTGCGCCTTTACGGACTGGGGGGCTGGTGATGGCGCTTCATGTTGAACATGAGCTGCACACGCGGCGCAAAGGCCGGAACTACGGATTGGGCCTGATCCTTGCGGGATTCATTGCGATCATCTTTGGCCTGACGGTCGTAAAAGTTCTTCAATTGGGCGATGCTGCCAAATTTGAAAAATTTGACCATGTCGCGCGTCCGCAGATCATTCCCGAGGAGGGGGGCAGCGAATGAAGCTCTTCCCAAATCTTCAAGGACCGCAGCGCACTGTCGCGCAGACTGTCTCGGTTGTTATCCTCATGGGCGGGCTGGCATGGGCCTCTGTGCCTTTCTATGACTGGTTCTGCCGGGTCACCGGTTTTGGTGGCGCGACCAATGTCGCCGAGGCTGGCAGCGATGTCATTCTGGATCAGACAATCAAGGTCCGGTTTGATGCCTCGCTTGAACGCGATATGCCGTGGACCTTCAAACCCGAAGTCCGCGAAATGGAAATCCGGATCGGTGAGACGGGGTTGGCATTTTACGAAGCGCACAACCCGCTTGATGTGCCGATCGCAGGACAAGCAGCCTACAACGTGACGCCCTACGAGGCGGGTGCGTTCTTTGACAAGATTGAGTGCTTTTGCTTCACCGAACAGGTGTTGATGCCCGGCGAGACAATGATGATGCCGGTCAGCTTTTTCGTGGACCCCGCCATCGTGGATGACCGCGAGGGGCAGTATGTACATACCATCACGCTAAGCTACACCTTCTATCAGATCGATCTGCCTGAGGAAGAAATCCAAGCCTCGCTCGCTCCGCAAGCTTTGACACCGGCGCCGCAAGACGCCATACAAAACTACTGAAGACCAGCCGATAGGGAACGCACCACATGGCGCACGCAAAGAACCACGATTATCACATCCTGCCACCGTCAATCTGGCCGCTCTTGGGCGGATTAGGCGGTTTTGTCATGCTGTTCGGGGCGGTGCTCTGGATGCACGACTCTGGCCCCTACATGTTCATGGTCGGCCTTGCCATGGTGCTTTACGTCATGTTCGCATGGTGGGCTGATGTTGTTGCTGAAAGCAATGTCGGCGATCATACGCCTGTGGTACGGATCGGCCTGCGCTACGGCTTTATCATGTTCATCATGTCCGAGGTCATGTTCTTTGCGGCATGGTTCTGGTCGTTCTTCAAGCACACGCTCTATCCGATGGATACATATGCCGGCACATCCTATGTCGCGCCAGAATTCTATCAGGTTGATGCGTTTCACCTGCCACTGATCAACACACTTGTGCTGCTCTGTTCGGGCATGGCTGTGACTTGGGCGCACCATGCGCTGGTCCATGAAAACAACCGCAAAGACCTTGAGCACGGTCTGTTGCTGGCGGTTCTTCTTGGTATTTTGTTTACCGGATTGCAGGCCTACGAGTACTGGTATCTGCTGGTGCAGCAGGACTGGACTTTTGGGGGCGACAAGTTCTTCTCGAACTTCTTCATGGCAACCGGTTTCCATGGCTTCCACGTAATTATCGGCACCATCTTCCTGTTCGTTTGCTACTTGCGGGCGCGGGCCGGGCACTTCACACCGGAACAGCACGTCGGCTTCGAGGCCGCGGCCTGGTACTGGCACTTCGTCGATGTCGTATGGCTGTTCCTGTTCTTTGCCGTCTATATCTGGGGCATCTGAAGACGGAAATGATGCCGCGTGGATTACGGTCCACCGTTTGAAATACCAAGCGCGCGAGGGCAGTCTCGCGCGTTTTTACCATCAAGGGCGCAAAATGCTGCGTAAGATTCTCTTTCCTCTGGTTCTTGGCATTGCCGGTTGCGGCGTACTGATTGGTCTTGGCCTGTGGCAGGTCGAGCGACTGGCATGGAAAGAGGACATTCTTGCGGATATCGACGCCCGCCTGACTGCGCCGCCGGTTGCTTTCTCGCGGTTTGCGACGGAAGCCGCCGACGAATACACGCGCGTCCTCGTGCGGGGCGTGCCGACGGGTGAGGAGCTCCATGTTCTTGTCTCGGGGACCGAAGCAGGTACCGGTTATCGCGTCATCTCGAAGCTTGAAACCGCGGCCGGTGCCATCCTCGTTGATCAGGGCCTCCTGGCGCTCGACAACAAGGACTCCGAGCCGCTGAAGGTACAGATGGATATCGTTGGCACACTGCTTTGGCCTGACGACCAGAACAGCAGTACGCCCGAACCGGACCTTGCGGCAAACATCTGGTTCGCGCGGAACATCGATACGATGTCCGCAGCACTTGATACGCTGCCCTTCTTGGTAGTGGCCACGCAAACGTCGCCGCCGGACCCGCGTTTGACGCCTTTGCCGGTGAACACAGCAGGCATAAAGAACGATCATTTCGAATATGCAGTGACATGGTTCTTGCTGGCCGCTGTATGGGCGATTATGAGCCTGTACCTAATCTTTCGGACCACGCGCCAAAAGGACGCCCCAGACTGATGCGCTATATCTCGACCCGTGGCAGTGCGCCAACGCTAAGCTTCGAAGAGGCGATGCTGACGGGCCTTGCCCGCGATGGCGGCCTCTATGTCCCCGAAGAGGTGCCAACGCTCACACATGCGCAGATTTCAGCGATGGCTGGCAAATCTTATGAACAGATCGCTTTTGATGTGATGCGCCCCTTTATTGGCGAAACCTTTCCGGATGATGTTTTTCGCGGCCTGATAAAAGAAGCCTATGCGGGCTTCGGCCATGCCGCCCGTGCGCCCTTGGTGCAGCTTGACAGTAACCATTTCCTGCTTGAGCTCTTTCATGGTCCGACACTGGCCTTCAAAGACTTTGCCATGCAGTTGATCGGACAGATGTTTCAAGCCGCCCTCACCCGCTCGGGGGATCGGGTGACGATTGTCGGTGCGACATCGGGGGATACGGGGTCTGCTGCCATCGAAGCCTTTCGCGGGCTTGGGGCTGTTGATGTCTTTATCATGTACCCCCATGGTCGCGTGTCCGAGGTGCAGCGGCGCCAGATGACCACGCCGACCGAAAGCAACGTGCATGCGCTGGCCGTGGATGGTGATTTTGACGATTGCCAAGCGGCGGTCAAAGATATGTTCAACGACTTTGCTTTCCGCGAAGAGGTCAAGCTGGCAGGCGTGAATTCAATCAATTGGGGCCGTGTGCTGGCACAGGTAGTCTATTACTTCACTGCCGCTGTTTCGTTGGGCGCGCCACACCGTATGGTCAGTTTCACTGTGCCTACAGGCAACTTTGGCGATATCTTTGCAGGTTACATCGCCAAGAAAATGGGGCTGCCCATTGCCGATCTTGTCGTCGCCACAAACCGCAACGATATCCTGCACCGGACACTCGAAACCGGAGCCTACACGAAAGAGGGCGTAGAGCCCACGATCAGCCCTTCGATGGATATTCAGGTCAGTTCGAATTTTGAACGTGCACTTTTCGACGCATATGGGCGGGACGGTGCTGCGGTCGCCGCGCAGATGGAGGACCTCAAGAAAGGCGGGTTCCTAATCAGTCAGGGCGCCTATGAGATGCTCAAGGACACTTTCAAATCGGGCCGGGCCTCGGAAGAAGAAACAATGGCGGCGATAAAGACCTACCATTTGCAGCATGGCGAACTTTTGTGCCCTCATACCGCTGTGGGAGTTCATGTCGCTGAAAGCCATCTTGGTACAACACCCATGGTGACACTTGCCACGGCGCACCCTGCGAAGTTCCCCGATGCTGTCAAAGCAGCCTCGGGCGTTGCAGCACCTCTTCCCCCGCGCATGGCGGACCTGTATGACCGTCCAGAGCGCGTGACGCGCATCGAAAACGACTTGGCTGCAATCCAAGCGTTGATCAGGGAGCGGATTGCGCATTGACCATCCAGCTGCACACGTTGACCAATGGGTTTCGGATTGTGACCGAGGACATGCCGGGCCTGAAATCAGCCAGTATCGGCATCTGGGTGCAAGCCGGTGGCCGACACGAACGGATCGAGCAGAACGGGATTGCACATTTCCTGGAACATATGGCTTTCAAGGGAACCAAGACGCGCAGCGCCTTGCAGATCGCCGAAGCCATTGAAGATGTCGGTGGCTATATCAACGCCTATACCAGTCGTGAAATGACGGCATATTACGCGCGGGTCCTGGAAGATGACGTCGCGCTTGGTCTTGATGTGATTTCTGACATCCTGCTGAACCCCGTCTTTGATCCCGCCGAGATCGAGGTCGAACGCGGTGTGATCCTGCAAGAGATCGGGCAGGCGCTCGATACACCCGACGATATCATCTTCGACTGGCTCCAAGAGGTGGCTTATCCGGATCAGGCACTGGGCCGGACGATTCTTGGCCCGTCGGAACGTGTCAGCGGCTTTGGCCGTGATGACCTGAAAGAGTTTGTCGCCGAGCACTATGGCCCTGGCCAGATGATCCTGTCCGCCGCAGGCGCAATTGATCACGACGCGGTGGTTGCACAAGCCGAAGCGCTCTTTGGGCATCTGCCGGTGGTTGCACGCGCGCCCGAACTGATACAGCCCGCAGCCTTCGGTGGTGGTGAACGTCGCGAAAACAAGTCGCTTGAACAGGTCCACTTCGCACTTGCGCTTGAGGGGCCAACCTATCTGGATCCGGCGATCTACACCGCACAGATTTATGCCAATGCAATGGGCGGCGGTATGTCTTCGCGTCTGTTTCAAGAAGTGCGCGAAAACCGGGGGCTTTGCTACACGATATTTGCGCAGGCTGGAGCCTACGAGGATACGGGCCTCACTACAATCTACGCGGGTACGAGCGCTGAACAAATCGGTGAACTGGCCAATATCACAATCGACGAGATGAAGCGTGCGGCTGACGACATGAGCGCTGCCGAAGTGGCGCGTGCACGGTCGCAAATGAAAGCAGGTCTGTTGATGGGGCTTGAAAGCCCCTCTAACCGCGCTGAACGCCTCGCGCGGCTCTTGTCGATCTGGGGACGTATTCCCAGCATTGATGAAACGATCGCACATATCGATGATGTCACTACCGGTGACGTAAAGGATTTCGCGGGACAAATGGCGGGGCAGGCGGGCACGGCGATGGCGCTTTATGGTCCAGCCGAGGCGGCCCCGTCGCTGGAAGCACTAAGAGCACGGTTGGCTGCCTAATGCTGGGGGCCAAGAAAAAGGTCCGGATTGAAACTGAACGGCTGACACTGCGCCCGCCGATCCACAGCGACTATCGTGCATGGTCTGCATTGCGGCGGGACAGTGAGGCTTTTCTGAAACCATGGGAGCCGACGTGGGCCTCCGATCATCTGTCCCGCAAGGCATTTACAAACCGGGTCTACTGGGCGCAGCGGTCAATCGCGAACGGGACGGCAATGCCGCTCTTTCTGGTACGGCGGTCCGACAACGGGCTTTTGGGCGCGATTACACTGGACCATATCAAACGCGGTCCGTCACAATCGGGAATCACCGGTTACTGGATCGGGGAACCGTTCGCGCGACAAGGCTATATGCGTGAAGCCATTCAGGCGGTCGTACATCATGCGTTTAACGTGATGGATCTTAGCCGGATCGAGGCGGGCTGTTTGCCGGAAAATAATCCGTCGCGCCGCCTGCTCGAACAGTGCGGCTACAAGTACGAAGGCGTTGCCCAAAGCTATCTGCAAATCAACGGGCGCTGGCGCAATCACGTCCTCTATGCGAACCTGCGCAACGATCGACGCGGGAAAACCGACGTCGGTTAAGTAGTTTTATTGTCAAACTAAATTTTCTTTTGCAATTTAGGCTTGTATTCCGGTGCCTGTCAGTGTCGTGTGGCCGGATGAAGTTTACCGGACCTTTCTTTTTCATTCTGGCCACACTTTTGATTGATGCAATCGGCATCGGAATCATCTTTCCGATTATGCCGGATTTGATGGATCGGGTCGGTGCTGGCAGTACGGCAGAGGGAGCATTCTGGGCCGGCATCATGATGTCTGCATATGCCGCGGCAATGTTTCTGTTCGGGCCCATTATCGGCAGTCTTTCAGATGCATATGGGCGCCGACCGGTTCTGATTGCAGCTCTCGTCACACTGACACTCGACTATATCATTATGGCGCTGGCCCAAAGTTTCTGGCTCTTGTTGGTTGGACGTGTGATCGCCGGAATGGCTGGGGCGACCTATATCACGGCAACCGCCTATATTGCCGACATTGCAAAACCTCAGGAACGCGGCACCGCCTTTGGAATGATCGGTGCGGCCTTCGGAATCGGCTTTGTTCTGGGGCCGGCATTGGGGGGGATCGCATCAAGCCTGCACATCACGGCACCCTTCTGGATTGCGGCAGGTCTTTCCGCGCTTAACGTTGCCCTTGGTGTCTTTGTACTGCCGGAATCCCTTAAGGGAGAAAACCGGCGCCCATTCGGCAAGCGTGATCTTAACCCGTTCAGTACGATGCGACGCGCATTCCTGATCCCCGGACTGGCAATCCCGCTGATCTGCATTTTTGTCTTTGAGTTCGCGAATATGGTCTATCCAACGCTCTGGGCCTTTTGGGGGCGCGAAGTCTTTGGCTGGGACGGCTTCACGATTGGCCTGACGCTCTCGGGCTATGGTATCTTGATCGCCGTTGTTCAGGCCGGTCTGTTGCCTCGGATGACCCGGCATTTTGGTGATTTCAGAACGCTAGTCATAGCGACTGCGGCTGCGTTGGTCGGGATGATCGGGTTTGGCTTTACCGGCGCTGTCTGGGCTGTTGTGGTTTTTCTGCCATTTGCTGCATTCTCGGACATGGCGCCGCCATTGATGACGGCATTTGCTGCAAACTGTGCAGACGAAGATCAGCAGGGGCTTGTGCAAGGTGTGATTGCGTCTCTGACCTCTGTCTCGGCCGTTGCGGCCCCGTTAATTCTGACCGGCGTGTTTGAACACTTCGTGAATGGTGGGGGTATCTACCTCCCCGGAGCACCTTTCCTTTTGACGGCTGTGCTGGTGGCGGTGATCATACCGCTGATCTTGCGCCTCAAGAACCACTAGCGCGGTGGTGCCGAAAGCATTCGGCGTGGGCGCGGAGGAAAAATCCCTGTTGGACAGCGGCACGAATTGGGCCATGTAACGCCCTAGCCCAAGGGGAATTTCACATGCTCAACCCGGTGACGTCAGATTTTGAGAAGACCCTTCGCAGGCTCTTGCCTGCTCCTGCCTTTAAAGAGGACAGCGCGCCCTATCTTTCGGAACCGCGCGGGCGCTGGGTGGGGCAGGGTCTCATTGTCGCCCCGGGATCGACAGATCAAGTCGCAGCTGTCGTGCGGGCCTGTGCCGCCGCGCGCATCGGTATTGTACCTTACAGTGGTGGCACTGGTCTGGTGGGCGGTCAGTTGCAGCAAGACGGTCCTGCACCCGTGGTTCTTTCGCTGGAACGGATGAACAAGATTCGCGCGCTCTACCCTTCAGAGAACGTTCTGGTTTGTGATGCGGGGGTGATTCTGGCGGACGTCCAGAAAGCAGCAGAGGACATGGGGCGATTGTTTCCGCTGTCACTTGCATCCGAGGGGTCGGCGCGCATTGGCGGGCTGCTTTCGACCAACGCGGGCGGGGTAAATGTGCTGCGTTACGGTAATGCACGCGCGCTGTGTCTGGGATTGGAAGTTGTCTGCCCGGACGGTACGGTTTGGCACGGATTGACGCGGTTGCGCAAAGACAACACGGGTTATGATCTTCGCGACCTGATGATCGGTGCAGAAGGGACCTTGGGTATTATCACCGGCGCGGCACTTAAACTCGCGCCGCGTCCGGCCAGCATTGGTGCTGCGATGATGGCCGTTCCGTCGCCAAGTGCCGCGCTGGAATTGCTGGCCATGGCGAGCCGTCAGATTGGTGAAGGGATTTCGGCGTTTGAAATCATGCACCGGCAGGGCTTTGATTTTCTGTCCGAAGTTGGACCGGATATCAAACAGCCTTTTGATGAAATTCCGGAGTGGTCGGTCCTGATTGACGTCGGTCTGCCTGCGGGCCTCAGCCCCGAGGATGTACTCGAACGGCTTTTCGCTACCGCATTCGAGGCGGAGTTGGTGACCGATGGTGTTGTCGCGCAAAACAGTGCGCAGCGTGACGCCTTTTGGCATATCCGCGAGAGTATTCCCGAGGCAAACCGGCGGATCGGATCGGTTAGTTCGCATGACATCTCGCTTCCGTTGAGTGCGATTGCGGATTTCATCACCCGTGGACAGCAGGCCTTGGCAGAGGTGGGCGCATTTCGGATCAACTGCTTTGGACATCTGGGCGATGGCAACCTGCACTACAATGTCTTTCCGATGCCGGGACGCAGCCGCGCTGACTACGAGGCCGAGCGGCCTGCTGTAAAACGTGTCGTGCATGATCTGGTGCACAGTATGGAGGGGTCGGTCAGTGCTGAGCACGGGATTGGGCGGTTGAAGGTGAAGGACCTCGAAACCTATGGTGACCCGGCGAAGCTTGCGATGCTGCGGGCGATCAAGACCGCGCTGGACCCCTTGGGAATAATGAACCCCGGTGCCGTGCTACGCCAACTATGACGCGTATCCAGACCGGGGTTTCATATCAAATATGGAAAGCGGTTTGCTGGCCTTAGTCACCAGCAAAATGACAAAGCGCATGCACATCCATGCCCATGGCCTCGAGCCGCTTGCGACCGCCGATGTCAGGCAGATCAATGATGAAGGCGCATCCGACGACCTCGGCCCCCAAGTGTTCGATCAGTTTGATACCGGCCTCGGCGGTGCCTCCTGTGGCAAGCAGATCATCAACGAGCAAGACTTTTTCGCCTGGTTGCAATGCATCGTCATGCACTTCCATCGTCGCGGTGCCGTACTCGAGCACATAGTCCTGCTCTATCGTCTTGCCGGGTAATTTGCCCTTCTTGCGGATCGGTACAAAGCCAACCGACAACTGGTGCGCAATAGCGCCGCCAAGAATGAAACCTCGGGCTTCCAGCCCGACCACTTTGTCAATCGGTTGTCCGGCATAGGGATGGAGCAGCTGGTCAATCGCGATGCGAAACCCGCGCGCATCGCTGAAGAGCGTGGTCACATCGCGGAACATGATCCCCTCGTGCGGGAAGTCGGGGATTGTACGAATGTAGTCTTGGACAGTTTTCATCAGGACGTCTTTCTAGAGGACACGGCCAGCGACGGCGTCAAGTTTAGCGAGCAATGCAGGGTCACGTTTGTCTGGGGCAGTCATGACGGCATACTCCAATGCGCGGTCACACCCATGTGGGCAAATTACCCTGTCAGGGCCCAGCAATGCGGGCAGGCGGCTGACAAGGTCTTGTGCTTTTGTTCCATTGCCTTGCAGCGTTTTGATCACGTCACTGACATCGACGGCGCCGTGATCGGGATGCCAGCTGTCATAATCGGTGACCATTGCGACCGATGCGTAGCAAAATTCGGCCTCGCGGGCGAGTTTGGCCTCGGGCATATTGGTCATGCCGATCACATCACACCCCCAGTCTCGGTAAAGCTTGCTTTCTGCCATCGAAGAAAACTGCGGACCTTCCATGGCAAGATAGGTCCCGCCCCTGTGGATGTTGATCCCCGCATCGCGCCCGGCTGTTTCACAGGCATCACAGAGCCGTTCGCAAGTCGGGTGGGCGACACTGACGTGGGCGACGCAACCGGTCCCGAAGAATGATTTTTCGCGGGCGAAGGTCCGGTCAATGAACTGATCTACAATGACAAAATCCCCCGGTGCCATTTCTTCGCGGAAAGAACCGCAGGCGCTGACACTGACTAAATCGGTAACGCCTAGTCTTTTCAGTGCGTCGATATTGGCACGGTAAGGCACGGTTGTCGGCGAATGGACGTGCCCCCGCCCGTGTCTTGGGAGAAACACCATCTCAACACCGTGAAGCTGTCCGGTCAAGAAGGCGTCAGAGGGTGTCCCCCACGGGCTTTCGACAGTAACCCATGCGGCATTTTCCAGCCCGCCCATATTGTAGATGCCAGAGCCGCCGATGATTCCGATTTTTGTTTGCATGATCCGCCTTGTTGCAATCCCCGCACGTACCTTGAAACGGATCGACGTTGAATGGAACCCTTGGTGCAGTGCCAATGCTGCAACATGGCAAATTCAACCAAGGTCGAGGGGTGACAAGGCGGGCGTGCTCCTTTAGTGGGCAGTTACAAATTCCCCCTTCCGACAGGATATCTTGATGGCCCGCGCACTCTTGGCGAGTTTCGCTGACAACCTTTCGCTTAGTGATCCCGATGCACCTTTGACCCCTGGTCAATGGCGGACCGAGATACTCTCGGGCCTGACAGTTGCGCTGGCATTGGTCCCCGAGGCAGTGGCCTTTGCGTTCGTTGCTGGGGTCGAGCCATTGGTCGGGCTCTATGCCGCGTTCATCGTCGGTCTCATCACTGCAGTCTTCGGTGGGCGTCCGGGTATGATTTCGGGGGCGACCGGCGCGCTGGCTGTTGTGATGGTCAGTCTGGTTGCGGTGCATGGGGTCGAATACCTTTTCGCCACCGTTGTTCTGATGGGTCTGATCCAGATTTTCGTTGGCATTATGCGTTGGGGCAAGTTCATCCGGCTGGTCCCGCATCCTGTGATGCTGGGCTTTGTGAATGGTCTGGCGATCGTGATCTTTCTGGCGCAACTGGGGCAGTTTCAGGTGCCGGGATCCGCTGAAAGCGCGGGTCACGGCATGGCCAACGGTGAATGGCTGCATGGTGCACCGCTTTATCTGATGCTGGCGCTTGTTGCGTTGACGATGGCAATCATCTGGGTGATGCCGAAGGTCACAAGCGCCGTGCCCGCCCCTTTGGCTGGGATCGCCATTGTCGCGGCCATTGTGATCGGCTTCGGATTGGACGTGCCTTTGGTGGGTGATCTGGCCAGCATCGAAGGCGGTTTGCCGCCATTCCATATACCCGTGGTTCCGCTGACATGGGAAACACTTGAAATCATCCTGCCCTACGCGCTGATCCTTGCGGCGATTGGCCTGATCGAAAGCCTCCTTACACTGAACCTTGTCGGCGAAATGACAGGCAAGCGCGGTGGCGCCAGTCAGGAGTGTCTGGCACAGGGGGCGGCCAATACGGTAACCGGCTTCTTTGGTGGTATGGGCGGTTGCGCTATGATCGGCCAGTCGATGATTAACGTGAAATCCGGTGGGCGGACACGGATTGCGGGCATAGCTGCGGCGCTGTTCCTTCTGGCATTCATCCTGTTTGCAAGTGGCCTGATTGAACAAATCCCGCTGGCCGCACTGGTCGGAGTGATGTTCATGGTTGTCATTGGTACGTTTGCGTGGAACTCGCTGCGCATCTTGCGCAAGGTGCCGCGCACCGATGCCTTTGTCACGATCCTCGTGACTATTGTGACGGTGGCGACCGATCTGGCGACTGCCGTGGTTGTCGGGGTCATCGTTTCGGCGCTGGCCTATGCCTGGAGCAACGCGACGCGCATTCATGCCATCAAGCGCGAAAGCCGCACCGAAGCGGGTGCACAGGTCTACGAAATCCAAGGGCCGCTGTTTTTCGGATCGGCCGATGGGTTTCTGGAAATCTTTGATGTCGAGAATGACCCTGAAGTGGTCATTGTCGATTTCGCAAACAGTCGTGTTGCAGACCAGTCGGCATTGCAGGCGATTGAGGCACTTGCGCAGAAATACATCGACGCAGGCAAGGTCATTCAACTGCGCCACCTTAGCCGTGACTGTCACAGGCTCTTGTCAAAAGCCGGTCACCTGATGGTCGACAGTGATGACGACCCGGACTATGCACTTGCGGTCGACTACAGCGTCAAGACCGGGATTATCGGCGGTCACTAGTCGTCGGGGCGTTTGAGGCTGAATACTTCGCGTACGACGGAATAGTCGCGGTACCCTAAACGGGTGAGCGGATTGAAAGTGGTCACGTCAAACGTACCATCGACCAGACAATCGTCGCGCAGATGCACTCCTGTCACCTCGCCAAATACTGCAAAGTTGGCCTCTCCGGGTAATTGCACGATCTGGGTCAATTTGCATTCCAGTGTTGCGGGGGCATTTGCAACGCGTGGGCAGTTGATCGTCTTGCATTCTGCTTTTTCAACGCCCGCCAGCGCAAACTCGTCTGTTTCACGGCCCCAAGAACCTGATGTCCGGTTCATCGCGTCGCGGGCTGCATATTCCACGACATTGACGGCAAAGACGCCGGTGTCGCGGATATTGGCAACGGAATCCTTGGTTCCTTCGCGGTCAGGCTTGGCACTGGTCGAGGCAAACATGACCTGTGGCGGCTCATAGGCGACAGCATTGAAGAACGAATAGGGCGCGAGGTTATCCAACCCGTCCAGGCCGCGTGTCGATATCCACCCGATTGGGCGTGGCGTAACCACCGCATTGAACGGATTATGGGGCAGGCCGTGGCCGTTTTTGGGCTCATAGAACATCGCAGTGCCTTTTCGTTTGTGTACCGTAGGGGTAGCTTGCCCACATGCCCTTGGCCAGATGAAAGAGACATGCAGCAGACGGCAGTGACATTGGCCACGGAAACCCCCGAAGATTGGTGGGAGGTAGAGGCACTCTATGACCTTTGCTTTGCGCCGGGGCGGTCTGCGTTGTCGTCCTATCGCTTGCGTGAGGGTGTTGACCCGATCGACGCGCTTTGCCTGACGGCGCGGGATCCGGACGGCATTCTTGCAGGGGCGGTGCGCAACTGGCCTGTTCTGGTTGACGGAAAGAAAGCTGTTCTACTTGGGCCGATTGCCGTGCATCCGACACGCCAGGGGGAAGGTGTCGCATCGCTTCTGATGCAGCGTTGTCTGCGGGATGCGCGTGATCTCGGGTGGACACGGTTGATGCTGGTGGGCGATGCGCCCTACTATCAACGGTTTGGTTTTGAACGACTGCAAGGTGTCGCCATGCCAGCTCCTACAAACCCTGACCGGGTTCTGGGCGTTGCGCTTGTCGCGGGTGCCTGGGATAGGGTGGTCGGCTCGGTCACATCCGTTCGCAATTGAAATTAGCGTGTCCGACCCCATCTGAAAGTAATGGATGACCCGAGCATTGCCATGAAAGAAATCAACCCGGCTAACCCGCCAACGCCTTTGTCCGATGCGGCAAGAGCAGAGATCGCGGCCTTGGCAGCGCGTCAGCGTAAGGCGAACGGTGTGCTGATGACGGCGGTCAATTTTGTGGGAGGACAGGTCGAGGACGGTCTGAAGTTGCTGCCGGCAAAGGCGCGCAGCCAGATTGACGATCTGGCCCGCGCCGCTTTGCGTCAAAGCTTTGATATCGCTGTTAAATCACGCACTGGGCCTGGGCAGGCTGTCGGATCGGATCGCGTCCATAAGATTTTGGGTACACTATCAGGGGCACTGGGCGGTTTTGGCGGGCTCCCGACAGCTTTGGCTGAACTGCCGGTAGCGACGACGGTAATTTTCCGCGCGGTGCATCATGTTGCTGTCGAACATGGCGAGCACCCGGAAACCGAAGAGACTAAAATGGAATGTCTTGCGGTGTTCGGTGCGGGTGGCCCGGGCGTAGAGGATGACGGCATTGATACAGCATTCATCGGTGCGCGGCTCAGCATCACCGGCGCTGCCGTGAACGGCTTGATCAGCAAAGTGGCCCCGAGGTTTGCCGCAGTGTTGTCACAGAAACTGGCATCCCAAGCGGTGCCGATACTGGGGGCGGCTGCCGGTGCGGGGACGAATTACGCATTCGTCGACTACTATGTCTCAATGGCGCATGTGCACTTTGGGTTGCGCCGTCTGGCGCGGGTCTACGGTGATCAGGCCGTGACTGACCATTTTCATGACGCCTTGAACGCTGGAAAAATGGCTCAGACCTGATAGACCAGCCAATCGGCGACAGCGCGGCGCACGGACTGATCTCCGTTGGCGATGGCATCATCCATGACCTTGCGCACTTCGTTCAGGTCAACGCGGCGCAACAGGTGCTTGACCGGCCCCACCGATGCAGGGCGCATTGACAATGACCGCAGTCCAAGGGCCGCAAAGCATAATGCCTCGACCGGGCGGCCCGCATCTTCACCACAGAAAGACAACGGGGTGCCCGTTGCTTTGCATCTGTTGATTACGTGTGAAATGAAGGCCAGAAAGCTGGAGTCCAATGTGTCATAGCGTTTGCGGACACGTTCGTTTTCGCGGTCGGCTGCAAAGAAAAACTGCTTGAGATCATTGCCGCCGATCGAGATGAAATCGACCTCTTCAAAAAACGCATCCGGCGCATAGGCCAGCGACGGTGTTTCCAGCATGGCCCCCACTTCAAGCTTTGAAGGCAGCGCATGCCCCAGCTTGGTTTCGCGCGCGATGGCTTTGTCCATTTCCGCGCGTGCGGCGCGGAACTCGTTGATTTGGGTGATGAACGGGAACATGACAGCCAGCGGTTGACCATTGGCGGCCCGCAACAAGGCCTGCAACTGCATGCGCAACACACCCGGTTTATCAAGACCGACACGAATAGCGCGCCACCCCATCGCCGGATTGGGTTCATCGTTGGGTTTCATATAGGTCAGCACTTTATCAGACCCGATGTCGAGCGTCCGGAAGGCGACACGTTTGCCACCTGCCGCGTTCAGAACGCGCGAATAAAGCGCAGAGAGTTCGGCGCGACGCGGCATCTGGTTCCGGATCAGAAACTGCAATTCGGTGCGGAACAGTCCGACGCCTTCGGCACCGGACCCTTCGAGTGAAGGCAGGTCGGCAATCAGACCGGCGTTCATCTGCAAGGAAATCACTTGCCCGCATTTCGTTTCGGCAGGTAGGTCGCGGATCGAGGCATAGCGCTCTTGTGCACGGGCCTGCATCTCGATCTTGTCGCGAAAAGCTGCATGCACGGTCTCGTCGGGGCGCAAATGTGCGATGCCCTGTTCGCCATCGACAAGGATCCGGTCGCCGTTAAGAGCCTCGCGCGTCACGCCTTTGGCGTTGATGATCAATGGGATCGCCCACGCACGTGCAACAATAGCGGCATGGCTCCCGACAGAGCCTTCTTCCAGCACTATACCTTTGATTTTCTTTCCGTATTCCAGAAGTTCACCGGGTCCGATGTTGCGGGCAACTAGGATCGGGTTGTCGGGCATATCGGCGCGGGCATCGGACCCTTGGCCGGTCAGAATGCGCAACAGTTTGTTTGACAGGTCGTCCAGATCATGCAGACGTTCGCGCAAATAAGGATCGGTTGCCCGCGACATGCGTGCACGTGCCAGCGACTGTTCCTTTTCAACCGCAGCCTCGGCCGACAGACCGCTATGGACGTCTTCCTGCATGCGCTTGAGCCAACTGCTCGAGTTTGCAAACATCCTGTAGGCCTCAAGCACTTGCCGCTGGTCGGCATCCGCAGTGTTGGCCACTGTCAGCATGTCGTCGACACCAGCGCGCAATTGCTCGATCGCGTCGTGCAGGCGGGCATTTTCGGTTACAGGATCATCTGAAATCGGATTCGTCACCACCACGCGTGGTTCGTGCAAATAGACCAGGCCTTCGGCAGCACCTTCCTGCGCAATAGAACCGCGGAGCATGACAGGTTGCTGGTGCCGCGCGGAAAGGGCCGCACCTTCGCCCACAAACGCCCCCAGTTCCGTCATTTCGGCGATGACCATCGCGACGATTTCAAGGGCATAGACTTCATCAGGTGTGTATTCGCGCGCGTCTTTTGATTGTACCACGAGTACGCCCAGAACATCGCCAAGGCGCTGGATCGGCACGCCACAGAAGGATGAGAAACGTTCCTCTCCGGTCTCCGGCATATAGCGGAACCCTTTCGAAGACGGTGCATCGGCAGTGTTAATGACGGTGCGGCTCTGGGCTGTGCGGCCCACAAGACCTTCGCCCAGACGCATCCGCGTCTGGTGCACGGCTTCGGCCTGCAAACCTTTTGTGGCGCAAAGCTCGAGTGTCTCGGCATCGCGGAAAAGATAGATAGAGCAGACTTCAGTGCCCATCGAGTCGGCAATCAATTCCACAACGGCATCCAGCCTTGCCTGACCCTCGTTGTCAGCGGCAAGCGCTTCACGCAGCCGCCCGAGCAGCTTGCGACTTTCGGATTCTAGCCGGTGTGGCATGGATCTCCCGCCTTTGCAGGTGACCGGTGTCGCGGATCAGCCTGCTTTTTCCAATTCGAAAGCATCATGCAGGGCTTGCACCGCAAGTTCCATGTATTTTCTGTCAATCAGAACGGAAATCTTGATCTCTGAGGTTGTGATCACCTTGATGTTTACACCTTCGGCAGAAAGCACACGGAACATCTTGGCTGCGACGCCGGTGTGGCTGCGCATACCGATTCCCACAACACTCACCTTAGCGACACCCTCGTCGGCCACCAGATCGTGGTAATTGATCTCGCCCGCGTCCTTGGCATCTTGCATTGCTTTCTCGGCGCGCTTCACCTGATCGACAGGGCAAGAGAACGTCATGTCCGTCCGCCCTTCTTCAGAAATGTTCTGCACGATCATATCGACGTTCACACCGGCCTCTGACAGAGGCCCAAAGATGGCGGCAGCGATGCCGGGACGGTCGGCGACCGATATGAGGGTCATTTTTGCTTCGTCACGGGAATAGGCGACACCGGCCACGACGTTTGATTCCATGATTTCCTCCTCATCGCAGACCAGCGTTCCGGCGCTGTCCGATGGTTCTTCGAATGATGACAGCACCCGTAGGCGCACTTTGTAGCGCATCGCCAGTTCGACCGAGCGGGTTTGCAGGACTTTCGCACCCAGTGATGCCAGTTCGAGCATTTCCTCGAAAGCGATCTTGTCGAGCTTGCGGGCTTTGTTAGTGATGCGCGGGTCAGTCGTATAGACGCCGTCGACATCCGTGTAGATATCGCACCGCTCGGCATCAAAGGCGGCGGCAAAGGCGACAGCGGTCGTGTCCGACCCACCCCGGCCCAGCGTCGTGATACGGCCCTCGGGGCTGACGCCCTGGAAACCTGCCACAACTGCAACCTTCATGCCTTGTCCGAATTTTGCATTGATATTGTCGGTCGGGATTTCCTCGATTCGGGCGCTTGAATGGGCCGAGGTCGTCCTGACCGGAACCTGCCAGCCTTGCCAACTGCGGGCGGGTATCTCCATTTCCTGAAGCCGCAGAGCCATAAGGCCGGCGGTCACGTTTTCGCCCGAAGACACAATCGCGTCGTATTCGCGCGCGTCATAAAGCGGCGACGTTTCCTCGACCCAGCCGACCAGCTCATTGGTCTTGCCCGACATGGCCGAGACAATAACGATCACGTCATAGCCATTGGCGACCTCGACTGCGACGCGCTTGGCCGCGCGTGCAATGCGGTCAAGGTTGGCCACCGAAGTGCCGCCAAATTTCATCACAAGCGTGGGCATGGGCTGACTTTCAAAAACGTGCTTTCAATCAGCGTTTCCTTTAAAGCCCGTTATCAAGAAGGGCAAATGGTTAGTAGGCGTGCGCCTGTCCGTCCCATGTCTCAAAACAGCCTGTTGTAGCGATGCTGAGATCTGTGAATCGCTGTGCAAGGCCAGCGGCACTTTCTTCCATACTGATATCAGCGGTCCCGCCGCCCATGTCGGTGCGCACCCAGCCTGGATGGTAGATCCCAACGGCAATCCCCTGTGGCCTCAGGTCGGCGGCCAAGTTGCGCCCGAGGTTCAAAGCGGCAGCTTTGCTGGCGCGGTAGATGTAGCTGCCGCCGGGTGCACGCGTATCCGAAGCCATCTGCGACGAGATGATCGCGATCTTTGCTTTTTTGCTCCGCTGAAGGTGTGGCAGAAGGTGCTGGATCGTCAGAAAGACGCCTGTGACATTGGTCGCGAACTCTTGTGCCCACATCTGCGCCGGATAACCGTCGGCAAGGGCCTCGGCCTTATCAAGGTAAATGCCCGCATTGCAGACCAAAAGGTCAAGCGTGGTGTCGCCCAGACGTGCAGCAAGGGCGTTGTGCGATGCGGGGTCCGTCACATCCAATGCGCGCATGTGTCCGGCGTCAGGTGCGCGATGCGTTCCGATGACAGTTTCGCCAGCAGCCTTGTAATTCTTTACCAGCGCATGGCCTATTCCACGGTTGGCCCCGGTGATCAAGATCGTCATTGGCTGTTCCTTTGCGCGGGGTCAGTTGGTTTTCTTGCGTGGCATAAAGGGCAGGGGGATGACCGGGATGCCGTCATCGACAAGCTTTTTTGCTTCCTTGAGGTTCGCCTCGCCATAGATCGGACGTTCCGGGATCACGCCGTCATGCATGTCGCGGGCCTCTTTCACGAATCCTTTGCCGACATAGTCCGAGTTTGCTTCGATTTTTTCGCGCAGTGCGGCAATCTCGGTTTCGGTTGGCTTTGCTGCTGTAATATCAGAAGACGTGCTAACCGCAGGTGCCATGATGGATTTACTCACACGGGTGGTCCCGCAAGAGGTGCACGTCACCATGCCGGCGGCAACAAGCCTGTCAAAGGCGTCACCTGACTGGAACCAACTGTCGAACTCGTGGTTCTGTTCACACTTGAGATGGAAACGGATCATCTGCGCCTGTCTTTTGCATCTGCCAGATAATTAGGTCTTTTGCGCCACGCTGCAAGCCGTTCCTAGCGCAAGATCTTGTGGGGTTTGAACGCAGCGACAATGCGTTTCAATTCTGGCTCCGAAAGCTTCTTGGAAGCTTTCTCTGGTGACATCCACTTGCGTCGCCGCTGCTTTTTTTCGGGCCATTTGCTGTGAATATGCGTCACATGAACCGGATAGACCATGGTGACGATAGGCGCATTCCCGACTTTCTGAGGCTTGTGATAACTGTAGACCCCAAGGCAAAAGTCAACGGCTTCGCCGCTGACGCCTGCCTCTTCATAGGCTTCGGTTGCCGCTGCATTTGCGGGGGTCTGCTTGTGCATGGGCCAACCCTTGGGGATGATCCAACGCTGGCGGGTACGGCTGGTAATCAGGCAGACCTGCACTTTGTCATTCTTCACGCGCCAACACAGTGCAGCGAACTGCGCGCGCACATCCGTTTTGCGCCCGGTCCGTAGTTTCAAAGGAAGCTGTCTTGCGACTTTTTTCGCCATGGTCTCCGTCGCAGAAAGCGTTACATCGGGTTTATGGCAGACGATAGGCAGGCATCTGATCCGCAGGCAACCCCGTTGCCCAGATTTATCGGGTCCGAGATCTACCGGCATTCCAGCTACGGTGCGTGGCATCCGCTTCGGGTGCCGCGTGTTTCAACGGTCATGGACCTTGCGCGCAGCCTCGGCTGGTTGCCTTCTGAGCAGTTCGTAAACAGCCCGAGGGCAAAGCCATCGGCGCTAACAGGCTTTCACACACCTGCCTATCTTGCCGCGCTTCAGGCCGCAGAGGCCGCGCAGGCCGTCACCGATGATGTGCGCAGGCGGTATAATCTGGGGACCCCGTCGAATCCGGTTTTCAGGGAAATGTTTTGCCGTCCGGCTACATCCGCGGGGGCGTCGCTTCTGGCCGGAGAACTGCTGAAGCGAGGAGGTGTCATCTATTCACCTGCAGGGGGTACACACCATGGCCTGCCGGACAGGGCGAACGGGTTTTGCTATCTCAACGATCCTGTTCTGGCGATCCAGTCGCTGCGCCGAAACGGCGCCCAAAGGGTGGCTTATGTCGATATTGACGCACACCATCCGGACGGCGTTGAACATGCATTTGCAGGAGATCCTGATACGCTGCAAATATCGGTACATGAAGAAAACCGCTGGCCGCGGACGGGGCAGATCGGAGCGGCGGGAGAAGGCCAGGTTTTCAATCTGCCGGTTGCCGCTGGTTTCAATGATACCGAAATGGCGTTGGTGCTCTTTGAACTTATCTTGCCCGTAGTTGCGGATTTCCGCCCTGATGCGATTGTCCTGCAATGCGGGGCGGATGCCGTCACCGAAGACCCGCAATCACGGTTGGCCCTTTCCAACAATGCGCATTGGGCAGTCGTGGCGGCCCTCAGATCACTTGCGTCGCGGTATCTCGTCTTGGGTGGTGGCGGCTACAATCCGTGGTCTGTCGGCAGGCTTTGGACAGGGGTTTGGGCCACGCTTAATGACAAAGATATCCCGGATGTACTGCCGCCTGCGGCACAGAGCGTTCTGGGGGCGTTGACCTGGTCTGGCCCTTTGCGCCAGCATCACCCCGAACCGCACTGGATTGCCACCCTGCGCGACACCCCGCGCGAGGGCACAATTCGCGAGAGTATCCGCGCGGATGTCGCCCATTTGGCGGCCCGCCTTGCGGCGTGGTCCTGACACTTGCAAAGCCTTGAAAACGCCCCGATAGTCACCCAATGACGTTACGCGCGCTTCTTCTGGGTCTCATCCTTACACTGGCAGCCCCTGTCGCGCGGGCCGAAGTTCTGATTTTTGCTGCGGCCAGCCTGAAGGGCCCGCTTGATCGGATTGCAGCGCAATTCGATGATGTCGTGGTGTCGTATGGCGGGAGTGGCACAATGGCCCGGCAAGTCACGCTTGGTGCGCCTGCGGACATCGTGCTGTTGGCCAATGTAGACTGGATGGATGTGCTTGTTGATGGCGGGCACGTGCAGCCAGAAACCGTTGTCGATTTTGCCAGTAATCGGCTGGTCTTGATCGGGCAAGAAGGCATGGGGCCAATGGCGCTGGAGGCGGAAACTTTGCGCGCCGCACTGGGTGATGGTCGGCTTGCCGTCGGACTGACCGAGGCCGTTCCCGCAGGCATCTATGCCAAGGCTGCGCTTCAATCTCTCGGTCTATGGGATGCGGTCAAGGACCGGTTGGCAGAAGTTGATAATGTGCGCGCGGCGTTGGCCATGGTTGCACGCCGCCAGACCCCGCTGGGGGTCGTCTATCATACCGATACAAAGGTAAGTGACGCTGTCGCGGAAGTGGCTGCGTTTCCGGTCGGGAGCCATCCGCCAATCAGGTATCTTGGCGCTTTGACCGATGCGGCAGGCAATGATGCAAGGCTGGTTCTGAGATCGCTTCTTGGTCCGGACGGGCAGGCGATACTGGCGGACGCCGGCTTCTTGCCGCCATAGGGCGACGTGCGATGATTGATGCACTTGGACCTCAGGAATGGACGGCGATCTGGTTGTCGCTGCGGGTCGCAATCGTCGCAACCCTTGCGACTCTGCCTGTTGCGGTCGGTATTGCCTATCTGCTTGCGCGCAAGTCCTTTCCGGGACGCCAACTCCTGAACGGTCTGGTGCATTTGCCATTGGTCTTGCCGCCGGTTGTGACAGGCTATTTGCTGCTGGTCCTTTTCGGAACGCAGGGGCCGCTTGGCGGACTTCTTGCACAAACCCTTGGCATCTCGTTTGCTTTCCGCTGGACCGGCGCTGCGCTGGCGGCGGGCATCATGGCGTTTCCATTGATGGTGCGGGCAATCAGATTGGGGTTCGAGGCTGTCGATCCCGGCCTCGAGGATGCTGCCGCAACCTTGGGAGCGTCGCGCTGGCGGGTCTGGCGCACTGTGACGTTGCCATTGGTGATCCCAGCCATTCTGGCGGGGGCGGTTTTGGGTTTTGCCAAGGCGCTTGGCGAATTCGGCGCGACGATCACCTTTGTGGCGGCCATCCCCGGACAAACACAAACGATTCCGTCTGCAATCTACGGTCTGCTTCAGGTGCCCGGCAGCGAGCCGGCAGTGCTGGGTCTTGTCACGGTGTCTGTTGTTCTCGCGATGGGTGCGCTTTTGATGTCTGAGTGGTTGGCCCGTCGCATGGCCAAGAGGCTGGGCAGCAAATGATTGGTGTGGACATCACAAAGCAATTGGGCGATTTCCAGTTGGACGTGCAGTTTGACGCACCCAAAGGTGTGACCGCCATTTTCGGGCGCTCTGGATCGGGCAAGACTTCGGTCGTGAATGCCATTGCGGGACTTCTGAGACCGGACACAGGGCGGATCATCGTCGGTGATACCGTCCTTTTTGACAGCGCAGCAAAGATGCATCTTCCACCGCAGAAGCGCCGCATCGGCTATGTTTTTCAGGACGCGCGCCTGTTTCCGCATATGAGTGTTCTGCGCAACCTCAGCTACGGTGGCACCCACGATCAAGAGCGCGTGATCGACGTGATGGGGCTCGGGCACTTGCTGGAGCGTATGCCGGCGGGATTGTCCGGCGGCGAACGTCAGCGCGTTGCTTTAGGTCGGGCTTTGATGTGTGATCCGCAGCTTTTGCTCATGGACGAACCGCTTGCCGCTTTGGACGCGCCGCGCAAGGCCGAGATACTGCCGTTCATCGAACGTTTGCGGGATGAGGTGAAGACCCCCATTCTCTACGTCAGCCACGATGTATCCGAAGTTGCGCGGCTCGCGACAACACTAGTTGTGCTTGAGGGCGGTCGTGTCACAACCTCCGGTCCGGTCGGGCGTGTCCTGTCAGAGCCCGAAACGGTGCCGCTTGTTGGTGTGCGTGCGGCGGGTGCCGTAATTGTAACCAAGGTCGCGGGACGGCTTTTGGATGACGGGTTGACGGAATTGGCGTTCTCGGGCGGCCGTTTGGTCTTGCCGGGGATTTTGGGCGTGCTGGGGCAGACTGTCCGCATTCGTATTCCGGCACAGGATGTCATCTTGTCCCAAGAGGCACCGACAGGTCTCAGCGCGCTGAATGTCCTGCCGGTAACAATAACCCGGCTCGAGCAGGGGCGGGGGCCGGGTGTGGCAGTCGGTCTGCAAGCTGGCGAAGATCATCTGCTTGCGCGCGTGACACGTCGCAGTGCCCGGCGGATGGAACTGGCGATTGGCCAAAAGATTTTTGCAATCATCAAAGCTACGGCGGTAGGGCCAGAGGATATTGGCGGCTAGCTTGCGCGCGCGATCGGGATAGCAGCAAGAGTACGTGAAACCGCACCGGCGTGATCGCTATAGAAGCCGGTGATCTGCGCGTCCGATACTGGCGTTGGCGCCTGGATTTCTGCCAAAAGCGCTGTCTCATCCGCAACAAGTTTGCAAACACCTGCGGCAATCGCTTCGGTTGCGGGGTATTCGATCGTCCAGATGTGCGGACCGACGATAACAGGTTTCTTCAGGGCCAGCGGCTCGATCACGTTGTGTGCGCCTTTGGGCACGAACCCGCCGCCCACGATCGCACGGTCGCAAAGGCCAAGATAGAAATACATCTCACCCATGCTGTCACCCAAGAGCACGTCGATATCTGGCGCGGGGTCTGTCAGCGCAAGGTCTTTATCCAGCAATGCAGACCTGCGCGCGCTGCGCAGTCCCGCCGCCTCCAGCATCCGGGCAACATCGTCGAACCGTTCTGGCGCGCGGGGCACATAGACAAAAAGAACGCCTGTGCACTGGCGGATCATATCGATATAGAGCGCGTCTTCACCTTCGACGACGCTAGTCAACGCAATGCAAGGCTGCCCCTTTGTCAGCGCACCCCGACAAGAGGCCGCGGCTTCCAGTTGATACTGTGGAATGGGTTGATCAAAGCGCAACTCGCCGGTGACATGGATGTTGGGCAGACCCGCGGCTGCGAACCGCGCTTTCTGAGCATCGGATTTCACAAACCCTCCGGCAAACCCCGCGACCAGCGCGGCGCGTAGGCCAAGACCCTTCTGGTCCTTTTCAAAGCTCTTCTCCGGATATTGCGCGTTGCACATAAAAAGCGGTGTGCCGTTCTTGCGGCAGGCCATGATCATGCGGGGCCAGATTTCAATTTCCATTACAAGCCCGTATTGCGGCGCAAAGTGGTGCAGGAAGCGACGGTATGCAAAGCCATACTCGAAGGGCACCCAAACGCTCTGGACTGTTCCCGCCGCAATTTCGGCGGCGAATTCGCGCTCGGCTTCCCGTCGGCCCGCAGGGGTAAAATGCGTTGTCAGGATAGTCTCGCCCTGTGCCAGCAACGCGCGGATCAAGGGCGTCGCTGACCGCATTTCTCCAAGTGAAACAGCATGGATCCAGACCGGGTTCTTGACACGTGCCGCATACCGCCCGAACCGCTCGGGCAGCTTTTGTGCATAAAGCGGATCCTTGCGCCCGCGATGCTTGAGGTAAAGCAGAATAACAGGCAGCAGGATCCACCAGAGCAGACCATAGGCACCCAAGGCGATGCGAAGCTTCAAACTGGGAAAGCTAACTGCCATGCGCGGTCTCGACAAGTTGCATCAGGTCTTTCACCAAAATGTCTGTGCGCTTGCTTGCCGCATCACGGACTTGTCGCGCCTTGATGGCTGTCTGCGGCAATGCCCTTGAGATAACGGCCTCTGCAATCTCGGTAGCGCTCTGGACAAGAACAGCGCCTCCTGCAGCCGCAAGCTGCGCATAATCGGCCGCAAAATTTGCTGTGCGCGGACCGTGCATGATGGCGCATCCCAATGCGGCGGCCTCCCAGGGGTTATGTCCTTCGATGTCGGCAAATGTGCCCCCGATCAGGGCCGCTTGCGCGAGCCGGTAGATCAGCCCCATGTCACCAAGCGTATCACACAGCCAGACCGGATCATCTGTGTTTGGCATCTCTCCCTTCGAGCGGCGGGGGCAATTGAGCGAGATTTCGTCATCAGGGAAGCGGGGCGCGATGATTAACAGTGCCGACGGATCGGTTGCGCGAATGCTCTCGTGCGCGGCGCGGGCTCGCGCAATGTCGTCCGGATGCGCCGGAGCGACAGTCCAAACCCGCCGATCAGCAAACCTTGCCTTCAAACGGGCCAGTTCGTCCGGATCACACGATAGGACGGGCGCTGAAGGCTTGAGTGATCCGGTCACCCGGGTCACTGCGCCGAGTGATGCGAGATGCTGCGCTGTGGCATCATCCTGGGCAGTGATCATCGCCATCGCGCCATAGAGATCACGATAGAGCCCCGCTGCTTTCTGATGTCCGCGATACGATTTGGTGTTCATCCGCGCCGCGACCATACACTGCGGAATACCACGTGCCGACAGATCACTGACAAAGCCGGGCCAGAGGTCCTGTTCCACCCAGATACACAGGTCGGGACGGAAGTGGTCAAGAAACCGGCGGCGATATGACGGGGCATCCAACGGAAGAAACTGGTGCAGCGTCCGGCTGGGTGCGTTCTTTGCAAAGACCGCAGCCGAGGCAGCGGTGGTTGAGGTAACCAGAAACGACAGGTCGGGATCGGCTGCGCCGAGCCGTTCAATCAGGCCACGCAGAGAAAGAACTTCGCCCAGCCCCACCGCGTGCAGCCAGACCAGTGGGCCATCCGGGCGCGGCGCCAGCCCCAATCCCAGCTTTTCCTTCCAGCGGGTGGTGTGCTCTTTTCCGCGTTTCAGCCGCTTTCCAAGAACCGGCTTTGCAACAAGTGGTATCAAATGCGTCGCAGCCAGATAGCTTTGCAACGCAGGCCCACGGTGCATGTCAGTCAGCAATGTCATGGAAGGTCTTTTGCAGCGAGGTTTCCCAGAAAGCCCGTGACTTCAGAACCGTGGCAAAACGTTCGGATGCGCTGCCCCCGCCAAAGGCGTCATGGCGTGGATAGGCCTTTCCCCACTGGTTCCGCAAGAAAGCGGCAATTGCCGTCGTATCATCTGCATCGGCAAAGAACACCGAAGGCGACTTGGCGCGGTTGGTTTGCCGCGTGCCGATATCAAGCGATGGCAGGCCAATGAATGGTGCCTCGCGGACGCCCGCTGATGAGTTGCCTATCATCGCCTTGGCGTTTTTCATCAGCTCCGAGAAATGCGCAAAGCGCATTGACGGAAGCACACGGAATTTCCCGACAGGCAATCGCGCAATCGCATCGAAAATGGGCGCGGACCCCGGATCGTTATTGGGTGCAATTACAACGAAACTATGCCCCGACTGATCAAGTGCGCCAAAGAGCGCATCGGCCTGAGCCCCCATTGTGTCGGCCTCAGATGTCACGGGATGAAAAACACAGATGCCGAAATCATCGAAGGGCAGATCATAACGTTGCTGGACCTCGGCCAAGGTGACGCCCGAAGGGCCGGCATGAAAATCAAGCTCGGGTGATCCGATCACGTGAATGTTCGCTCTGGGCTCTCCCAATGCCATGACGCGCGCCGCCGCATCCTCGGACGACACGAAATGCTGACTGGCCAATTTGCTATTGCAGTGCCTGTAAATCTCGTCAATCGTGCCTGAAACTTCCCCGCCCTCGATGTGCGCGCAACGGATATAGTTGGTCGCGCAGACAAGGGCGCAGGCCAGCGCCTCCACCCTGTCACCGTGGATGACCACCAAGTCGGGCGCGAATTCCCTTACAAAGTCGGAAAAGCCGATGACGGTCTTGGCCAGAACCATATCCTGCGGGTCGCCGAGCCGTTGATTGAGAAACTCGTGCACCTGCACGCCGGGTGTGCGATGCACCTCCAGTTTGGTCAGCCCGTAACGTTCCAGCATATGCATGCCAGTGACAAAGAAGGACACGTCAAATCCCGCATCACGCGTGGCGACCGCCAAGGGTTCCAGCTTGCCGAAATCGGCGCGTGTCCCGGTTACGAATAGAACTGAGCGTGACATCCTGTCTTCCAAATCAAAGCGTTACCGGCCGATCCGACCGCTACGTTTGGGTAAGGTATCTTGAAGGCAATGGAAAGGAAACGGACTTACGGTTACAGGGCCTGCACATATTGCAGATGGGCCCGTTGCTGACTATCATAACTGCTTGACCTTATCTGGCGTCATCCTTAGGTGACGTGGTCACGAGGCGAGTGGGCAGGTAGGTTATGCAGCGGATTGCAAATCCGTGTAGACCGGTTCG
>CAZTKF010000005.1:0-60829 GCA_964614205.1 uncultured Loktanella sp.
TCCCTGTCTCTCCGCCATTATTTGTCTGGCAGATGGTTCTTGTACGCAAAGGGATGTGTCTGCAGCGGCGGCAAGGCCTGACGCAGGTTCAGCCTTGGCTGACCAGATAATCCCGCAGCACAGTGTTGAACAATTCTGGTTTCTCAAGATGCACGGCGTGTGCGCAGTTTGGAAAGACCGACAGGCTTGTGCGGGGGATTGTTTGCCAAAGTCTTTCGATCTGCGCCCAAGGATAGGTCCGGTCGCGATCCCCCCAGATGACAAGGGTGTCGGAATTGATATCGGCAAGCGCATCCTGTCCCGACCATGCTTCCATCGCATCCAGTCCGGCAAGAACGGCCTCCAACCCCGCCTGTTCTGCAATGGCAGCGCAGCCTTCAAAGGCAGATGCCTGCACGCCTTCGAAAAACCAGCTGGCTGCAATGCGCCGCGCCGTCGCCTGCGCGCCATCGGTCTGCGCGCGGGCTTTGCTTTGCGCAATTGTTTCAAAGCGTCCGGGCAGAACGCCGATCGCACCCGTTGCATAGAGGATCAGCTTTTCGATCCGCTCAGGCACGCGGTGCGCAACCTCCTGCACAATCATCCCGCCCATGGAATGGCCGAGCAGGTGAAAATGATCGATACCCCTATTCTCCAATTCAGCGATAACCCACTCGGCAAATCCGCCAATAGAGTTGATGGCGCGCATGTCCGCGTTCTTGCCAAACCCCGGAAGATCGAGCGCAATCACTTCACAGACATCCGACAACCCGTTGCACTGCTCGCGCCACTGCGCACTGCCACCCAGAAACCCGTGCACCATCACAAGCGGTGTCACTTGCGCTGCCCCTGTACGATACGGTCAAGGATCATCGCGCAGAACAGAATTGCAAAGCCTGCGAGGATACCCTGCCCGACGTTGGCGTATTGCAGCGCTTCCAATACGTCCTCGCCCAAGCCCTTTGCCCCGATCAGCGAAGCGACGACCACCATGGCCAGCGACAGCATGATGGTCTGGTTGATCCCAGCGCGTATGGACGGGCTCGCAAGTGGCAGATCAACACGGGTCAACAGATACCATTTGTTCGCCCCGAACGAGATGGCGGCCTCGCGGACGCTTTCCGGCACGCCGCGCAGACCGAGAACGGTCAGGCGCACAACAGGTGTTCCCCCGAAAATCATGGTCGTGACAACGGCGGCGGGTTTGCCCGTTCCGAAAAACGCGATCACGGGGATCATAAAGACGAAGGCGGGCATGGTTTGCATAAAGTCCATGATGGGCTGGATCGCCGCATAGAACCGAGGACGCCGCGCGGCGAACATGCCCAGCGGAATGCCGATCAAAATCGACAGACAGGCGGCTGTACCCAAAAGAGCAAGCGTCGTCATGGCTTTCTCCCAAAAGCCCAAGAGCCCCATGTAGGACAGGAAGGCACCGGAATAGATCGCCATCCGGATGCCCGCCGTCAGCCATGTCAGCAGGATGATCAGCGCTGCAATCACGATCCACGGAGTGCGCACAAAGACGATCTCCAGCGCGTCAAGAACCAGACGGATAACCAAGGTGATCCCGTCAAAGAGCGCATCCCCGTTCAAAACGGCCCAATTAAAGAAATTCTCGACCCAGTCGATACCGGTCAGGCGGATGTCGGGGTCTGTGGGGAAACTGCTGAGCAAATCGAACCGCCCCGGCAAGCTGTAGTGCAGCATTGCGGCAACCACGATGAGAACCATGAAAACAGCACTAAATACGATTTGAGAGACCGGCATGCCCGAGCGGATCGACCGGTCCGATATCCAGTCGGAAAACCGCGCTTCCAAAGCCCAGTTGGCGACTGTCGCTTGTGCTGCTTTTGCCAAAAGCAGGATACCCACGCCCATCAGCGCGATTTGCGGCCCCTGTGCGGCCAATGCTGCGGCCTCTTCGCGAATGCCGCCAATGTTGCTTTCCAGACCTTCCACAGCACGTTGGAAGGCGTCCACGCGGTCCGACCCTTCCGCAATCGCAGCGGCAAGTTGCTGACGTCTAAGTTCCAGCGTCCCTTCAATCGAGGCGATCCGTGCCATGGCATCGGCACCCAGATCACCGAACAGTCCGCGTGCGATCTGCACGAATGCCAAGGCTTCGAGTATCAGAAACGGTAGCGCCCAGGACCACAGGCCACGCGCCCCGAACCAGATCGGGCCGAAAAGCCCCGCCATCAGGTTCAATGTCGGGGTGAAACGCGATGACGCCCCGATCTTGTTAAAATTCTTGATGTAATAGTCCGGGCTGGTACGCACGAAGGTGCGGATATTGTCACGCCGTTCTTTGGCATAGGCGATTGCAGCATCGCTGTTGGGGTCATCAAGCGGGTTCACAGTGCTGTCCATCAAGAGACCTCCGTACCTTCAATGACCGTCCGCAGCAGGTCGGCGCGTGTGATGATGCCAACGTCGCGGCCATCACTTTGCACAAGAATGGGGTTGTCATCGTCAATCGCCAGACCGATGAGTTTGCTCAGTGTTTCCGTCCCGTCCACATGCGCTGCAAGCGCGGGCAACGGGCCATTACTGGCAACATAGGCATCAAGCGGCTGCATGACGGCGTGCGCATGAACCACCTTGAGGCGTGAAATACCTGCCACAAAATCAGCGACATAGTCATCGGCAGGGTGCATCACGATGTCTTCTGCCGTGCCGATCTGGACGACCTTGCCGTCACGCATGATCGCGATGCGATCGCCAATGCGTACTGCCTCGTCAAGGTCGTGGGTGATGAAGATCGTTGTCTTCTTCAGTATCTTGGAAAGTCGGATAAATTCATCCTGCAACTGACGGCGGATCAAGGGGTCGAGCGCCGAAAAAGGTTCATCCATCAGCAAGACGTCGGGGTTTGCGGCCAGTGCCCGCGCCAGACCGACGCGTTGCTGCATCCCGCCCGACAGTTCATGCGCGAATTTGGACCCCCAGGCTCCAAGCTCGACGATATCAAGGATCGCAGCCGCCTGCCGCATCCTTTCGTTCTTGGCAATCTGCCGGATTTCGAGCGGCATTGCCACGTTATCGAGCACCGAGCGGTGCGGCATCAGGGCGAAATTCTGGAACACCATCCCGATTTTGCGATTGCGAAAGCTCTGCAGTTCTTTCGGTCCAAGGGCCATCACGTCAGTCCCTTCGATCTCTATCTTGCCTGCGGTGGGTTCCAGCAAACGATTGAAATGGCGCACCAGAGTTGACTTGCCGCTGCCCGACAGCCCCATGATGCAGAAGATTTCGCCGCGGTTCACGGACAGGCTGACGTCTGCGACACCGACAACGGCATTGAACTCTGCCAGAACTTCGGCCTTTGTCAGGCCGCGTTCCCGGATCGCCTGAAGTGCCTGCTCCGGTCTTGCCCCGAAAATCTTCCAGACGCTGGATATTTCGATGACGCGTTCGTCTTGGTCCATCATGGAAATGCTCACCCTCATTGGTGCCGGCACAAGGCATGCGCCGGCACTGATTTCACCGGATGTCCGGACTAGAGACCCAGCATCGCGTCGACGCGGTCAGAGTTCGCGGCAACCCAGTCTTTCGCGACATCTGCAGGATCACGGCCGTTCGCGCTGATCTCAAACGCAAGGCTGCTGACGTCATCTGCGGTCAATTCGAAGTTTGCAAAGAACTCCGCAATGGCAGGCGAGCGATCGGCAAGCGAGTTGGACCACGCAATCTGCACCTGCTTGAGGTCGTCCTTGGTGGCCACCATGGACTTTTCGTACCAGTCCGCATCGTCGGAGGGCTGAACCATGATGTATTTTTCAGGGTCATATGTTGGTTCTGTCAGCATGACGACATCGAACATATACCAGACTGCATGGGGCTCATAACAATAGAAGGCATACCCCTCGCCCTTGGCAATACTGTCCTTGATGCGGGCGGTTTTTACAGCTTCCTCGGCACGGATCGGCTCGATGAAGTCAAGCAGGCCATAGTCGCGCACCTTGACTTCGTTCACGTTTGCAGATGCCCAGCCCGGTGCGCCGATCCACATCTCGCCCAGACCGTTTCCGTCGCTGTCCATCGCGGCGGCCACATCAGGACGGCCCAGATCGGCGATATCGGTAATGTTGTATTCGGCAGCAAAATCCTGCGACACGCAAAAGCCCTGATTGCCTTGGTAGGGATTGGACGAAAGTGTCACTGTTCCGGCTTCGTCCACATACTGGTTGGTAAAGCTTTCCTGATTGGGCAGCCAGACATCCGGATGGACGTCAATATCCCCCTCACCCTGATCCATCGCCTGAAAAATAGTGGCATTGTTGCCGGGTACGTATTCGACCGTGCCACCGATGCGGGTGGTGACGACTTCACCCAAGACATAGGCAATGGCCTGCGCGCCTGTCCATGTCGGCACGCCGATGTTCACCTCTTCGGCAAAGGCCGGGACGCTGATAACACTTGCCAGCGCCGCAGCCATAAGCTTGCTTTTCATAGTCATTTCATTGATCTCCTTGTTGGTCTGTCTTTGTTGTTTGTTTATTTCGCCTGATAGCCCGGCAAATCGAAGGTATCGGGGTATCCGAACAGCGCGGCACTGCCTCCGGTATGCAGGAAGACGACATTTTCCATCCCCGCGAAATGGCCTTTGCGCGTCAGATCGATCAGGCCATCAAGCCCTTTGCCGGAATAGACCGGATCAAAGAGCAGCCCTTCGGTTTCCGCCAGAAGCTTGATCGCGGCGATCATGCCGTCTGTCGGCAGGCCGTAACCTGCGCCGACATAGTTGCAGTTGGCACGGACGTTTTCGCGGGCAATCGTGGCGGATGTGCCAAGATAGTCCGCCGTCCGCTGGGCCAGATCGAAGACCATGGCTTCCTGCTTGTCTTGCGGTGCCCTGACGCCGATCCCCAGCAGGTGAATATCGCTTTCGATGGCCGCCAATCCGGTCACAAGCCCCGCCTGCGTGCCCGAACTGCCTGTCGCATGCACAAGCCCGTCTATCTTCAGACCCATTTGCGTGGCCTGTTCCACAAGCTCACGCGCACAATTGACATAGCCAAGCGCACCGATCGGGTTCGATCCGCCGCCCGGAATGATGTAGGGTTTCTTCCCCTGCCCCCGCATTTCCTCTGCGCATTGCTCCATCTCGGCATTCATGTCCGCCCCGCCGCTGCGCTTGGACACCGTCGCGCCATGCAGCCGGTCCAACAACACGTTGCCGCTCATATTGTAACTTGGATCGTTCGAACCGGTGCGGTCTTCCAGCAAGATGTGGCAGGCCATGCCCAGCTTGGCCGCGGCTGCAGCAGTCTGACGTGCATGGTTCGATTGTGTGGCCCCTTGCGTGATGATGCTGTCTGCACCTTGGGCTTGCGCATCGGCCATCAGAAATTCCAGCTTTCGGGTCTTGTTGCCGCCTGAAGACAGGCCCGTGCAATCGTCGCGCTTGACCCAGAGGCGGGGGCCGCCAAGCAATTCGCTGAGCCGGTCCATCGGTTCAAGCGGTGTCGGCAAATGGCCCAGTGCAACCCTCGGGAACCGCGCCAGCTGAATGGCAAGGTCTTTGCAGCGGCTTGCAGTCAAGTCGGCAACTTGCGATGCGTCTTGGCCTGCCAATTGTTCAGTTACAGTCACACGAGCCCCCCAATAATTTGTGCTTGGCCAAAGTATTGTCTGGGCTAAATGAAAAAAACAGTGCTTTTTCCTATGGCTGGTCATATCAAATATATGAGCAAATGGAGGAAACAATGCACTTGCAGTGGCTTGACGACGTTCTTGTGCTTTTGGAGGAAGGCAATCTGTCGCGTGCAGCCGCGCGGCGCAACATCACGCAGCCGGCGTTTTCAAGGCGGATACGCGGTTTTGAAGACTGGTTGGGGGTGGATGTGCTGGACCGGCGCACCAACCGTGTCGAAATCAGCGAGGCCCTGCTCTCTAATGAAGGCGAAATCCGTGCTTTGATTGCACGGCTCCGCGAATTGCGCACCAGAATCGGCCATTTCGAAGCAACACAGACCACCTTGGCGATTGCAGCGCAGCACGCGGTCACCTGCTCGACCTTTCCCGATATGGCACTGCGGGTCAGATCGCAGCTTCCCGGCATCCAGTTCCGGATCCGTGCAGGCAATCTCAATGACTGCGTGACCATGTTCCTGCGCGGAGATACCAGCATGCTCTTGTGCTATGAGGCCGAAAGCGTCGGTCCCCTGCAGTTTGGTCCCGACATCCGGCGCGGGCTGTGGGGGAATGACTACCTTGTTCCCGTTGTCGGTGGATCTTTGCGCTACCGGGTCAAGGATACCGGCGAAATCGCGATGGAAACACCGGCGATTGTTTACCCTGAAGAAAGCTATTTCGGCCAGGTGCTGCATCGTGGACAGCGCCCGTTCGGTGTGTCCGGAGCCAATGCCAATTCGGTCAGCGTCACGGCTTTTTCAAGCGCAACGCGCGAGCTTGTCCTCAAGGGGCTGGGGGTCGGCTGGCTGCCGTTCAGTATGGTCCATCAGGAAATCGCAAGCGGTGCATTGATTTCGCTAGCAAACCGATATGGCAAGGAACCCCTGCAGGTTGCGATCTATGCCGATTCAAAGGTAGAGACCGCCAATACGCTGATGCGATTGTGGGTGAAGAATACCTGAATAACGCCCCTGCTTTGTGTCCAAGGGGCCGACTTGGGGATGATCCAGATCAATCCGCAGCCAAACCGATCGGCATAGCATCAAGCACAATTGCCGTTTTTCCGCGCCTGCAGGCTGGCATCTTGGGTTAGGCGAACGGCAGGCCAAGCCACCCCTTCTTGAGGGGGCGTTTGGTCCGATTGAAGTTCTGGTTCTTTTGCGCAGTCGCCGCTAAACTTCGCATCGTTTCAGAGGAATGGCTGATGGCGAAGAAGACAACCCGATCACCTGCCGCGGGCAAGAAAGCAAAAAAGAAACCGATCCCCAAGCCCAGCCTGTTTCCCATCGTTGGTTTGGGTGCTTCGGCGGGCGGGCTGCAGGCTTTTTCGGACTTCTTCGAAGTCATGCCCAAAGACAGCGGCATGGCGTTCGTTCTGATCCATCATGTTGATCCTGACCACGAAAGCCTGATGGCAACCTTGCTTTCAAAACATACAAAGATGCCTGTTGCACTGGCACGCGATGGTGAAAAGGTTGCCCCCGATCACGTCTATATCATCCCCCCCAACCGTTTCCTTGCCATCGAAGATGGCGTGCTACGGCTTTCAGAACCTACCGAGCGGCGGGGCATGCGCCTGCCTATCAACCACTTCTTGCGGACTCTGGCGCAACACCACGGGCCGAACGCTGTAGCGGTTATCCTGTCAGGCACCGGCAGCGATGGCGCGGCGGCACTGGCTGAAATCAAGGAAAATGGCGGCATCGTCCTTGTGCAGGACCCGGATGACGCAATGCATGACGGCATGCCGCGGAGTGCGATTGCCACCGATGCGGTCGACCACATTCTGCCTGTCGCCGGGATGCCAAAGGTTCTGCTGGACTATGTGCAGCACCCCTACATCGCGAGCGACCACTCTGCCGGGAAACTGGGGGAGCGGGCCCGCGAGGCGCTGCCCGAAATTGTCGATGTGCTCAAGGCGCATTCTCCGATCAATTTCAGGCTCTACAAGGAAGGCACATTACTGCGGCGGATCGAGCGTCGCATGGTTCTGCGTCATATGGTCAATGCGGTCGACTATCTTGCTCTTTTGCAGGATTCGCCTGACGAGGCCGAGAAGCTTTGCAATGACCTGCTGATCAATGTGACCCAGTTCTTCAGGGACCCCGAGGCGTTCAGCTATCTCGGCAGGGATGTACTACGCGAGCTTGTTGCGGCCCATGACACAAGCCGCCCCGTGCGGATCTGGGTACCCGCCTGTTCCACCGGTGAAGAAGCCTATTCGCTTGCAATGGCCACGATCGAACACATTTCCCAGATGCGCAAAGACTTGAAACTCCAGATCTTTGCCTCGGATGTGGACGAACGGGCCCTGTCGATTGCACGCGCGGGTATCTACCCTGAAACAATCGAGGCCGATGTTTCGGCAGCGCGGCTGAACCGCTTTTTCGTGAAAGAGGACCACAGTTACCGCGTGACAGCGGAACTGCGCGACTGTGTTGTCTTTGCGCATCAAAATGTTCTGGCGGATGCACCGTTTTCCAAGCTGGATCTGATTTCCTGCCGGAACCTGATGATCTATCTGACGCCCGAAGCGCAGGATCGCGTGATTTCCCTGTTCCATTTCGCGCTCAAAGAACATGGAATCCTGTTTTTGGGGTCATCCGAAACGGTGGGGAGCCATGATGACCTGTTCGAAGCCCTCTCGCGCCGCAATCACGTATACAAGCGACTGGGCAAGTCGCGCCACCGGCCCTTTGATTTTCCCATCACAGCAAATGCCGCAACAGCCGTCACGGCAACACGTGGTCCAAGTGTAGCCGTGCCAGACACGCTACGTTTGGCGGATATCACGCAGCGCCTGCTGGTCCAGCACTATGCGCCCGCAGCCGTGCTGATCAACACCAAGCTCGAGGTGCTATATGTCGAAGGGCCTGCCGACGAATATCTGAAAGTCCCCATCGGCGAAGCCAGTCAGAACGTGCTGGCGATGGCGCGTCACGGACTGCGTGCAAAGCTGGCCGCAACCATCCGCACCGCGATCCAAGCACAAGAGGAAACGACCGCTGCGGGCATTGTCACCCGCGACGGGCAACGGGTGCCGGTAATGATCACAGCGCATCCGGTTCCTCATGACGAGGTGAAACTGATCCTTGTCACATTCGCCGATCAGGTCGCCATCGAAACCGGGCCAATGGCCAACGAAGATACAATTTCGGCCACGGCCCGCCAGCATCTCGAACAGGAACTGGAATCCACACGTCTGGATCTGCAGACAACTATTCGCGACTACGAACTGTCGACAGAGGAACTCAAGGCCGCCAATGAAGAGGCCATGTCGATGAACGAGGAATTCCAGTCGACGAACGAGGAACTCGAGACTTCCAAGGAAGAGCTACAGTCGCTTAACGAAGAGCTGACGACATTGAACACCCAATTACAGCAAAAGGTGGATGAAGAACGGAAGATGGCAGACGATCTGAACAACCTGCTGTCCAGTTCCGGCGTTGCCACATTATTCCTTGATCGCAGCCTCAACATCATGCGGTTCACCCCTGCCACGCGCGATCTTTTCAATGTGATCAGCAATGATGTTGGTCGGCCGTTCAGCGATATCACCGGCAAGGTCAGCGACCCCACCCTGATCCATGATGCAGCAGCGGTCTTGGAAACGCTGGAAACCAGAGAGGCCGAAGTTCATGGCGAAAACGGGCGCTGGTATCTGCGGCGCGTGCTGCCTTACCGGACCCAAGACGGCAAGATTGATGGTGTGGTCATCACATTTGCGGATGTTTCCGATCTCAAGTCGCTCCAGAGCACCATACATACCGCGCGCCTGTTTGCCGAACGGGTGGTCGATACGGTTCGCGAACCCCTGATGGTGCTTGATGCCGGTCTGAATATTGTCTCGGTCAGCCGGTCTTTCCACGGGATCTTTGGCACGTCGGATGACAATGTGGTCGGTCAGAACCTGTTCAAAGTCCAGGACGCACGCTGGAATATACCCCGTTTGCGGCAGTTGTTGAAACGGGTCCTGCCAGACAAGACCACGGTCGAAGCCTTTGAAGTCAAATCCGAAAAAGGAGTGGTCGGCCCGCGGTATATGGTCCTGAATGCGCGCAAGATCGAAGGTGATACAAAAGGCGAAGACCTGATCCTGCTTGCGATCGAGGACATCACCGAAGTCAGGAAGGCCGCGCAGAGGATTGCCGACCGCGAGACGCGACTGCAGGCCATTCTGGACGCCGCGCCCGAGGCGATTGTGACCATCGACGAGCATGGCATCATCGGCAGCTTCAGTCCGGCTGCCGAAGGGATCTTCGGCTACGCCGCTGCGGAAATCACCGGCCAGAACGTCAATATACTCATGCCAGAGCCGGATCGCAGCAAACATGACAGTTATATGGAACACTATCTTACGACCGGAGAGGCAAAGATTATCGGCAAGGGCCGCGAAATGGATGCCCTGCGCAAGGACGGGACAACTGTTCCGATCAGGTTGCTTGTCTCCGAACTGGAACTGGACGGCGAACGGCATTTTCTGGGCATCCTGCAGGATCTGACAGAAGACAAGATACGGCGCGCCCAATTGCGCCGCGCGCAGAAAATGGAAGCTGTCGGGCAATTGACCGGCGGACTGGCGCATGACTTTAACAATCTTCTGACAGTGGTTATTGGCAACCTTGAACTGTTGGAAATGCGGCTCGACAGCCCCGAACATCAGGAGTTGATCAACGAAGCGCTCGAGGCTTCAAACCTCGGGGCGACCCTGACCAGCCAGCTCCTCAGCTTCTCGAAGTCGCAATCGCTGGCCCCCGAGGCGGTTGATCTGAATATGCTGGTCCAAACCATGCAACCGCTTCTCAAACGCACCCTTGGCGAAAATATCAGCATTGAAACGGAACTCTGCGAAGACCTGCACCAGACGATTGTCGACCCCGGAAAGGTAGAAAGCGCCATTCTGAACATGGCCATCAACGCCCGCGATGCGATGCCGCGCGGCGGCACCTTAACGATTGAGACACGCAATCTTGTGCTTGATCAGGACTATGCGGAAACCCAGATAGACGTTGCCGCAGGCGACTATGTCGCCCTTTCTGTCACCGATACCGGCAGCGGGATGGAACCGGAAATTCTTGATAAAGTGTTCGAACCGTTCTTTTCGACCAAAGGTCCGGGCGGGGGATCAGGTTTGGGGCTAAGCATGATCTATGGCTTTGCCAAGCAGTCAGGCGGACACGTCGCCCTGTACAGCGAAGTCGGGCGCGGGACGACGGTGAACCTGTTCTTGCCGACAGCACCATCCGACGCGCCCCATGCCACGCGTGCCCAAGTCAAGCCGCTGCGTGCTGCGCATGGCGAAACAATCCTTGTTGTCGAAGACGACCCCCTTGTGCGCCGCCTGACAGCCACCCGTCTGGATCAATTGGGATATCGGGTCTTGATCGCATCCGACGGGCCCGAGGCAATCCGGATACTGGAAGAGAATGACGGGATTGCGCTTCTTCTGTCGGATATCATTATGCCCGGAGGCATGACCGGTTTCGATGTTTCCGGTCGTGCGCTGCAGGTGAACCCCGACCTCAGGGTTCTTCTGACGACAGGCTACGCCAAAGGGGCCGAGGCCGAAAATGGCCACAGCGGATTGCAGCACACGATCTTGCGCAAACCTTATGGGCTTCGTGAATTGTCCGAGGCGCTGCGCGATCTTCTGGACGACTAGCGCTGGCTGCAGCTCCGCTCAGGACGGACCGGTACCAAGTGTAACAACGACAGTACTGTCCTTCTGAGGACCCGGAAACGGGATAAGGCTTCCTTGCAAGGGCGTCCCGTCGATGGTGATGCCCGTTACGCCTTTGCCGATGTTTTCAGGGTCTTCAATCCGCAGGGCGATTTTGCCTTTCGGGTGATCGATGATCATCGCGGCGCCACCCCAGCCCGTGGGCAGGCAAGGATTACACGTGAACCCTTCGCCCTTGAACTGAACGCCCAGAATGCCGGTGACGGCCAGTTGCCATGCCCATCCCGCGGCTCCGGTATACCACGACCAGCCACCCTGCCCCGTTCTTTCCCCCGCACCTGAAACATCACCGGTCAGCACATAGGGTTCGCGGCGATAGTGGTTTGCGCTGGGCCGGTCCAAGGTCCGGCGGACCGGATTGATGATATCGAACATCTGCCACGCGCGATCACCGTCACCGATTTGCGCAAAAGCCAGGCCAAGCCAGGTGGCGGCATGGGTATATTGCCCACCATTTTCGCGGATACCGGGAGGATAGGCCCGAATGTAGCCCGGATCGCGCCCGCTATGATGAAACGGCGGTTTCAACAACCGGATCAACCGTGCGTCAATATCGACAAGTTGGGCATATGCGGCTTCAAGTGCAGCCTGCGCCCGTTCATCCACTGGCTCGCCCGACAGCACCGACCACGCCTGTGCAATCAGATCGATCTGACATTCGTCATTTGCCTGCGCGCCCCATGGCAAGCCATCGTCATCAAAGGCCCGGAGATACCACGCACCGTCCCACGCGTGGTCTTTCAATGCGTTGCGCAGATTTGCGACATGGTGTCGCCAGCGTTCTGCGCGCTCTGTCTGGCCGAGACCCGCCGCAATCGGTGCAAACCCCCTGACCACCGCGATCTGGAACCAAGCCAGCCAGACACTTTCGCCCCTGCCCGCGCTTCCGATCCGGTCCATACCGTCGTTCCAGTCGCCGGTGCCCATCAAAGGCAGGCCATGGGCGCCCGTGTGCATCATGCGGTCAATGGCGCGGGCGCAGTGCTCAAACAGTGTCGCAACCGCACCGGTGTCAAAGTGCGCATAGCGGTCTGTCTCTTCGGCGCGCAACTCCGGTGCGGACAGGAAGGGGATCTCTTCGTCAAGAATGGTCCTGTCACCCGTGGCCTCGACATAGCGGGCTGCCACGAAGGGCAGCCACAGGTAATCATCCGAGAACCGCGTCCGTACGCCGCGACCTTCCGGCGGGTGCCACCAGTGCAACACGTCCCCTTCATCGAACTGATGGCGCGCCGCATAAAGGATGTGGTCGCGTGCACGTGCCGGATCGCTGGCAAGGACAGCCAGCATATCCTGCAACTGATCGCGGAATCCAAAGGCACCGCCGGCCTGATAGAACCCAGCCCGCGCCATGATCCGACAGGCCAGATTCTGGTACGGCAGCCAGCGGTTGACCATCAAATCCATTGCGGCGTCAGGTGTCGTGATCTGAACTGTGCCCGTACCGCTGTCCCAGAATGAAGCCTGTCCGGCAAGCGCCTGATCCACGCGTGCGGGATGTCGCCATGTGTGGATCAATGCGGTGGCGCTAGCCTGATCTTCGGCTTCTCCCAAGACAAACACAACCTCGGTCGATGCCCCGGTCCCGATGTCCAGATGCACCTGATAGGCAGCACAGGCGTCGCCTCCGGCGGTAAATCTGCCCCCCAGATCCCAGCGCCCCAGTGCATCCGGAGCGCCGATATGTCCATCCCGCCCGAGAAAATCATGGCGGTCGCCGGTGATGCTATGCGGCTCCAGCGATGCGGTCAGAAAGGCTGTGCGCCTGCCGAACGCGGGGTTCCAGGTGTTCTGCGCAAGGATCGCCTTCTGCGCGGGGTCATATGTACAGCTGATATGGGGCTTTGCCACACTGCCCATCGCGCCCAACAGCCATTCGGCATAGTAGGTCGCGGTGATCCGCCGCTTCTGCCCCGACCGATTGGTGATGCGCAGCCGCACCAGTTTGACGGGTGCATCCGTTGGCACAACCGCCAGAAGCTCCTGTTCCAGACCGCGGCTCTCTTGGGTCCAACGTGTGGTCCCCTGCCCGTGCCGGATCTCACACTCCGCGTCATGTCCCATCGGTGCAGGTGTCGGCGTCCAGACCTCGCCCGTTGCTTCATCGCGCAGATAAAGAACCTCTCCGGGCGTGTTGGCGACCGGATCGTTGGACCAGGGCGTGACCCGGTGTTCGCCACTGTTCATCGCCCATGTGAACCCGAGTCCGGCCTCGTTCACCACTGTACCGAAGGTATCATTTGCAATCACGTTGCACCACGGCGCTGGCGTGTGGGCGCCCGGTGCCAGTCGGATCACATAGTCCCCGTTTTCGGTATCAAACCCCCCGTAGCCATTTGCGAAGGCCAGCATCGGTTGCGCACGCGGCTTGGACGGACGGCGGTAGGCCGGTGGCGCCATTTGCTCGAACCGCGGGGGCGGCACGCGTGTTTCAAGGATTGCATCCAGCTGTTCGGCAAGGGATGTCCCGTTTTCGCGCAAGACAACATGCGCCGCCGCTTGGACGCCTTGCCGCAAAACGGGGGTCATCTGATCGGATGATAAAAGGTGAATACCGCCGGACCGGCCAAGAAACCCCTCGGAATGACTGTCGCGGAGAATAGACAGGATGCGTTCGCGCAATGGCTCCTCATAGCTGGAGCCCGCGCCGCGCAGAACAACCAGATCCGACAGCAGGCCCGAACGATGCCACAGGCGCTGCGCGCGGATCAGGGTGTCAAGAAGTTCAGAGTCGGCAGCGGCGTCTGTTTGGACCAACAGGATCGGAAGATCGCCCGAAAGGCCGAAACGCCACAAATCGTTTTGTCCCTGCCAACCCTGTGCGCCATCAGGTGGTGCAGACCGTAAGGTATGGCTGGGGTGTCGCAGAAGCGATGACAGGACCTGTAGTTCCGGCAGTTGCGCGGGATCAAGCGTCAGCCGCTGCACTTGGCGTGCCGCTTCAAGGCTGGCATCGCGGAAGACACGCTCCAGCGATGGGGCGGGATAGCGGCGTGCGACCTCCAGAACCTGCGCGCGCGAGGTCCCGGCGATCGTCAGGAAAGACACCTGTTTTTGCTCCAGTGGCTTGAGATGGAGCTGTATCTGCAATGCCATGACAGGGTCGAGCGTCCATCCCGTCGTCCCTTCGAGACCCTGCTTTAGCCCCTGCGGGGCGCGGACCGAACCGTTACGTCCGATAAACACAGCCCTGTCCGTTTCAAAGCCTGTCACTGCGATCTCGGGATCATCGGTCACCAGCTTGTGCAATAGCACGGGGGGATGATCCTCTGGCCGCCGCGCCCGGCGCTCGAATAGTAAAGCGTTTTCCTGTTCCAGATAACTGCTCCCCACGAACAATTTGCTGAATGCCGGATGGCGTTCATCGTCTAGAGGTGGCGCCAGCACGACCTCGGCATAGGTCGTCAGGTCAAGCGTCCGGTCCTGATTGCTTTCGTTGACAATGGTCATGCGGCGCAGTTCGACATCATCAAACGGCGCAATGGTCACATCAAGCCGTGTTGTGATGCCGTTATGCCGCCGCAGCAATTCAACCATATGCTGATGGAACACGGCCCTGCTGTCGCTGATCTTCTGGCCCGTTGGCCCCCGACCGGCAGACCAGATTTCACCCGTCTTCCGGTCGCGCAGATAAAGCCATGTCCCAAAGGTTTCCTGTGTGGGATCTGCGCGCCAACGGGTCAGCGCCTGATCTTGCCACATCAATCCGCCGCCACCACTGTCCGTCATCGCGGCGGACATCCGGCCATTGCCCAGCACATGCATCTGGGGAACCATGGCGTCGGCGGATGGCACCCAAGGTGCCAGCGGCGGGGCCGTGCGGGCATCGACATGCTGATCCCACCCTTCCTCGGCACGCCCTATCTCGATCGGCACATCCCATGGAACCTGCTCCTGCAAAAGAAGCTTGACGGCCTGCAGCGATTTTTCACGCATCACCAGACGCACGAGGACATCATCGTCCAGAGCATTGGCAATTGCAGCGAGCATCATTCCTTGATGGTGCGCCATATAGGTGCGGACAGGCACAAAATCCTGCGCCTCGCTGGCCCGTCCCGGTGTGAAATCCAGCGCTTCGATAAAGCCATAGATCGTCAAGGCCCCCAGTTTTTCCAAGCACGCTAGATTTTCCGCTGCCGATTGTGGCCACGCGCAAAGCGCCAAGCCGGTGCCATAGGGCGCCACGACAAGATCCTCGGTCAGCCCGCGCCTGATGCCCAGGCCGGGCACACCGAATGCGCGGTACTGATAGTTGCCGTCTGCGTCGGTGACACCAAAGGCTGACTCTGAAATCCCCCAAGGCACACCGCGTTCTGCCGCATAGTGCTGCTGAAAGACCACCGCCGAGCGTTCGCTTTCTCCCAATAGCGTATCGCGGTGACTGGGCAGGAACAGCGGCGGCATCAGGTATTCAAACATCGAGCCGTTCCACGACAGGATCGAGGGCTTGCCTTCAAGGCGCGTAATCGGACGACCGAAAGAGAACCAGTGTTCGACCGGTGCGTCGTGCTTTGCCACGGCAAAGTAGCTTGCCAACCGCGCCTCGGTGGCAAGCAGGTCATAGTGGTTTGCATCCATTTGGCCGGCACTCAGGTTGTAGCCGATCGCAAACAACCGCTTGTCGGGGTCATAGAGAAACGAAAAATCCATGCCGTAGGCCATGGTATCTGCCAGTTGCGCCAGATCATGGAGATCAGACTGAAGCTCTTTCTGCTGCGCGATCCCGTTGGTGACTGCCTCTTGAATCGCTTCCAGCCATATGCGGGCTTCATCCGGTAACTCTCTGGCTTCCATGCGCGCCGCGATCTTGGCAAGCTGGTCCGCGCCCTTTTGAGACGTCTCGTTGAGCGGGCACAAAGGTGACAGGTCGCCAACAAGCGACTGCGCAAGCTGCGTTTCGCCCTCGGGCGCGCCTGCGATCAACGACAGCCACGGCAGATACATCTGGGTATCGCGCCTGATCGCGTGCAGATGGTGGTGGTAACGGTCCCGCCAGACATGGACTTCGTTCAGGGTGCTTTCGGCGACGTCCTCGGACTGCGCGATCGCGTCGCGTGTGATCTTTTCAAGCTTCTCCCAAAGATCTGTCGCAAGCTGGTCGAGCGCGTCCAGCCATCTGGCCGGTGTGGTCCGGGCTTCACCCATCCTCTTGCGGATCAAGGTTGCGGTGGTATCCAGCGCCGCAGTATCGCAGGCAGGCAGGCTGCCCACCGCGTCGATCATCAAATCGAAAGTTGTGAGCAGGCCATCAAAACATCGCACATGAATCGCAGGGCCCCCTGCCATGCTGCCGCAGGCCTGCTTTAGCGCTATCAGCGACACCGCCAGATTGCCGTTGTCAACCGTTGACACGTATTGCGGTTCGAGCGGATCAAGTGTTCTGGTGTCATACCAGTTCAGGATGTGGCCCCGATAACTTTGCAGCCGGCCAACTGCATTAACCGTGTTGCGTGACCGCGCGAGAAAATCGCTCGTCGTGATGAAACCGAAATCGCGGGCAGCAACAGCAGAGACCAGAAACAACCCGATATTCGTGGGCGATGTCCGATGCGCCAACTTGCCGGTCGTATCCTCCTGAAAATTGTCAGGCGGTAGCCAGTTGTCCTCTGGGCCGACGAAGGTTTCGAAGAAATGCCAAGTACGTCGCGCAACCCGTGCAAGAAATGCCCGCTGCTCCGCATCCAGTTCCTCGCCTCGGAACAGTCTTGGTCGTGCTGTCCAGACGGCAATTTCGGGGGCCGCCACCCACAGCGCCAGAACCGGAAGTGCGGCAAGAAATGCAGCCCGGTCGTAGAAGATCAGATAGGAGAACAACCCAATCGCCACAGCCGAAGCCGGCCACATCAGCCGCCATGCGGTGCTACGCATGCTGCGGTGCGCGAGCGAGGCAGAGGCATGGGCCGCAGACGTCCATTCCAGCAATCGTTTCTTGCTGACACCCAGTCGCCAGAGTGTTCGCGCAATCGCGTCCAGCGATGTCATTGAATCGTTGACCAGAAAAGCAATTGACAGGAACCAGCGCCCGCCTTGCGCCTTCAACAGATGCGCCGAGGTGCCAAACCAGCCTTCGCGGACCCCGCCCGCTACAAGCGAAAACAGCGCCCCGACGAGATAACTTCCCGGTGCGGCCAGCGCCAGCAGTGTCCACAAAAGAGGATTGCCTGGCAACATTGTCCAGCCGCCGATGAAGAACACCAAGAGCGCGGGCGGCAACAGGCTCCGCCGCAGATTGTCGACAATCTTCCAGCGGTCGAGGCCGCCCAAGAGGTTTCGCGCGCGCGTTCCGGCGGCCATCGGGACCGACAGCCATAGCCACGGGATCAGTTGCCAGTCGCCACGCACCCAGCGGTGGGCCCGCATCGCATAGGCCGGATAGGACGCCGGCAGGTCTTCGTACAGGATCACATTGCTGGCAAGCGCCGACCGCCCGTGCACCCCCTCGAACAGGTCATGGCTCAGAATCCGGTTTTCAGGCACACGTCCGGCCAATGAATTGTGGACAGCCGCGATGTCATAGATCCCTTTGCCGACAAAAATGCCGGTCCCGAACAGATCCTGATAAACATCGGAAACCGCGCGGGAATAGATATCAATCGCGGTGTCACCGCCATAAAGATAGGTAAACCGCGTGTCATCACCGAGGGCCGAAAGTATCTCGATCCGCGGTTGCAGGATCGCGTAGCCAGAGGTGATCCAGCCACTTTCGGGGTCCACTTGCGCGTGATTCAACGGATGGGCCATCAGCCCAACCATTCTGCCCGCCGCTGCTGGCGGCAAATCCGTGTCGGCATCAAGGACAATCGCATAGCGCACACCGGCCAAACGCGACAAGTCCCCGACCGTGACGGCAAATCTGTCTGCCGCCTTACCAAGAACCAGCCTGTTGAACTGATCCAGCTTGCCACGCTTGCGTTCCCAACCCATCCAGCAGTCTTCAGCGGCGTTGAATTTGCGATGGCGATGGAGCAGGAAGAAGGGACCGTTCGTTGTGGCGCCATACTGCCTGTTGAGCCGTTCGATAGCCGTGATCAGTGCCTGTTCAATCCGGTCATCCTCGGGCAGTATTTCCTGATCGGCATCTACCAGATCAGACAACAGAACATAGCGCAGTGTCGGATCCGGATTGGTCAGGCGGCGTATCTCCAGTTTCTCCGCGATCTGTGCGACTTCATCCTCCGAGGCGACAATCACCGGGATCACCACGGCTGTTGCGCAGGCCTCTGGAATGCCTTTTGAGAAATCCATTTCCGGCAGGCCTGCGGGCCGTGTGATCTTGGTAATCAGCCAATGCACAAGGGTCACACTGATGATCGATGCAGGCAGCACTGATATGGCAAGCCCACCGATCCGCTGCCATGTGGTTGCCTCCACGGCGGTCAGATACGCCCAAGGTAACGCCAGTGACACACAAAGTCCCGCAATCAGACTGGCCGCATAAAGCAGGCCCGCACGGCGGGTGACATGGCGTAGCAGCCTCTCGCCCAGCGTGGGCCGATAGGTTATGGCGGCTTCCAGCTCTGCAAGCCCCGCGTCAATCAGCCAGTAACCGACATGTGCTTGCACGGCGTCGCGGACATGTGCCTGCGCCAATCCGACGGCGTGGCGCGCAACATCTGTTTCGGGCATCCTTGCGCGCAGCGCCAGCTGCTCGATCTTGCCACGATAGCGATCACGGGTATCGAAGGTCATCCTGGCATAAACCTGCGCAGGGTCTTCGCACAGCACCGCTTCGATACAACTGACCGTGTCGACAAAGTCGGCCCATTTGATTTTTTCGATGGCGGTCAGGTTCATAATTGCCAAAGCAACCTGTTCGGTCGGATCAAGCACCTGTGATGCAGGTGCCGCGAATGATGGCATCAAGTCAGGTTCGAGCCTGCCAAAGGCATCCAGCAGATAGGCAAGCGCTGCCAGTCGCAGCATTGACGGCAAAGCCCAGAGTTCTGCATTCGTCAGCGCGGTACTTTCCTGATAAGCGCGGATGAACTGCACCAGGCCATTCAGTGATATCTGTGGTGTCAACGTGTCCAGTATGGCCCGCGCCAGAACATAGACCCGCGGGGCATGGTCATCAGAGGCTCCTAAAGCAGGCAGTTTCCTGTAGAATGTTGGTGGCAGGTCCCTTTCCAACCGGCGCAGCGTGCGCGCGACCTGATAATCATTGTCCAAGAGCCAGTCAGCTGCGCGCATATGCGCCGCAGCCGGATCTTGGCAATAGCTGCGGACCCTTTCCAGCCAATCCGACAATTCAGGCAAAGCACGATAGACAGAAATCTCGCGGGGAGGACCATCTGTGACCCGGTGGTCCGCCGCCAATTCCGAGGCTGTGCGCGACAGGTCGTTTGGTGCGGGTGCTTCGTGGGTCATTGGCGCGCTTGTGCGGGCTGTCTTGTGCCTTCGGCCGCGACATCACCGAACACATGCGCGTCCCTGTGTTTGCCTGACTGGCGTACCATCAGCACAGGAATGTCGCACCGGTCGAGAATGAAACTTGCGACATCCCCCGCCGGTACGTCCATATGCCCGCTTTGCCCATGCGAGGCCATCACCAGAAAGTCGGCCGCTTCTTCGGCGATGGCCCCGATCAACGACCGTCTGACATCATCTCCGACAACCACCTTGGTCGAAACCGTGACACCGCAATCGGCAAGGCTGTCTTTAACGCGCTTGAGATAACTCTGGCCCGTCTGCTTGTTCTGCATCGTCACTTGGTCCATCAGCGCCATTGCCTCGGGTTCCATGATTGCGGTCTGGGTCAGCCCCGGCGGCGGTGTGACATAGCAAAGGACCAAATCCGCGTTTTCCGCTTGCGCCAGACGCGCCGCTTTGGGAAGCGCGCTTTCGGCCCGCGCAGAGCCATCAAGAGGCACAAAAACACGGCTGTAATGGGGGTCTTTCGTGCGCGGGGTATCGTGTGGGATCATCAGAACCGACGTGCTGTCCGAAGCCATGACACCGTGATCAAGCGCCCGCTGGTGCCACCGCGAAGGCGTGCTTTTCCGCATTGACGCGACGATGTCATGCGGTCTGCGGGCGACATAGGCGACTGTCTGTTCGGCACATCGCCCTTCAAGAACCTCGACATCGATTGCTCGTGAAGGCGTTTCGAATTTCTGGGCAAGCCGCTTGAGCCGTTTTGTCATCTCGCGCCGCTTGATGTCCCATTCGACCGGATCAACCGGCGCGGCATGATCGGCGGGCGGCTCGATCACATGCAGCAAGACGACCCTGCCCTGAAACGCATGCGCCACCGCTTGCGCGTGCGGGATGGCCTGAACCGATGCATGAGGGTCACTGACGCAGACTAGTACATCGGATCCGCCATTGCGCTTGGGGTCTGCAGCAGCGGCTTCACCCGCGTTAGCAATCTGTTCGTTGTCCGACATGGTTGTCATCGTGCCCTCCCCTCGCTTTGCGCCGCGCACCAGGGGCCGCAAACGCACCGCCATGTTCGGACGTCCGCGTAGCAGAGGCCGATCTAAGCGGCTTGATTAATATCAAGATGGGCCGTTGTGTTGCGGGCCTGCCGATTGTGTGTCACGGGCCATCGAGCGGCACCGGGCCTTGCGGGATCATTGATGAAAATCAATCGCGCGCGCATCTCCTTCATTAGGCTTCCCGCCATGGATATGAGCGCTCAAAAGTTTGCTGATCGTGCTGACGCAGGCCGGATTCTGGCTCGGCTTCTGGTGGATATGGAGCTTGACGATCCGCTGATTTATGCGCTGCCCCGTGGCGGTGTTCCGGTGGCCGTCGAAGTCGCCAAACGCCTTGGTGCGCCACTCGATCTGTTGCTTGTGCGCAAGATCGGTGCGCCACAAAACCCAGAGGTTGCACTTGGTGCGCTTGTCGAAGGCGCCGGAGAAGAAGTCGTCATCAATGAAGATGTCAAACGCGCATCCGGCGCCGATGATGCTTATATCGCCCGCGCCATAGCACGCCAGAAGGCTGAACTGGACAGGCGCAGGGCGGTCTATCTGGGCGACAGAGAACACATCGACCCCAAAGGCCGTACCGCTATCGTCGTTGATGACGGTCTGGCGACTGGTGCCACCATGAAGGCGGCCCTGATCGGTTTGAAACGGGCTGGCCCTGCGCGCATCGTAGTGGCCCTGCCCGTGGCGCCCAAGCCCGCCTTGCAAGAGATCTATGATCAAGCCGATGACATTCTGTGCATTCATCCCGTGACCGCTTTTCGGGGTGTGGGGGCGGTCTACCGGGATTTTCACCAACTGACAGACGAAGAAACGGTCAGGCTTCTTGACGAAGTCAGATCCGGGCTCCGTCCGAAACGGCAGCAGGGTGAAAAACGGCAGGTTGCGATACCTCCGTTAGGGCTGCCGGGCGACCTGACGGTACCTGCCAACCCAAAGGGTATCGTCGTGTTTGCCCACGGCAGCGGGTCCAGCAGGCTGAGCCCGCGCAACGCCTATGTAGCCGAGAAGCTGAACGCGCAGGGGTTTGCGACGCTGCTCTTTGATCTGCTGACACCTGAAGAGGGCGCAGACAGGCGCAATGTTTTCGATATTCCGCTTCTGGCCGATCGCATTGTGGCTGCCACGATCTGGGTCACATCTGAGCCCGATCTCGCGGATTTGCCGTTGGGCCTTTTCGGAGCCAGCACCGGGGCTGCGGCAGCCCTTGTCGCTGCCGCGGAACTGGGGACCCGTATCGATGCGGTCGTGTCGCGAGGCGGCAGGCCCGATATGGCGATGGCACTGCTGCCACATGTGAAAAGCCCGACCCTTTTGATTGTCGGCGGTCGCGATACCGATGTGCTCAAACTCAACCAACAGGCCCTCGCCGCGCTGTCCGGCCCCAAGTTGCTGAAGATCGTACCGGACGCGGGCCATCTGTTCGAAGAGCCCGGAACCCTGGACGCCGTGATCGACGAAGCCGCCATCTGGTTCAAGACCCATCTGAGCCAGCACGCCGTCACATTTCCCGAAATTCCCCCGATCTCCAAACCCGCCACCAACCGCTCAATTCTGCGCGACGCGGCCGAACCTTTGCCCGCGATCAATGATCCCGACTTTGCCAAGGCATTTGACCGTTTCGGCAAAAAGCGGTTGGTCCTGCTGGGCGAAGCCTCACATGGGACATCAGAGTTTTATAGTGCACGTGCTGCCATCACCCGCAGACTGATCGAAGAGCACGGATTCTCGATCGTTGCGGTCGAGGCCGACTGGCCGGATGCGGCAGCGGTAGACCGCTATGTAAGGCAACGGCCACATGACGCGATTCAAGAGTCAAACTTCGCACGTTTCCCCACATGGATGTGGCGCAATGTCGAATTCGAGACCTTCACAAGGTTTCTCAGGCACCACAACGGCCAAAAAGACATGGCAGAGCGTGTCGCCTTCTATGGGCTCGACCTTTACAACATGCACACGGCGATCGCCGCCGTTCTTGCCTATCTGGACCGTGTTGATCCGTCTGCCGCCGCCATCGCCCGCGACCGTTATGCCTGCCTGATTCCTTGGGCCAAGGAACCCGCCAGCTATGGGCGGGCGGCACTTACCCATGGGTTTTCCATCTGCGAAGACAAAGTCGTGCAAATCCTTTCCCGTCTGCTTGAAAAGCAGCTCGCCTACGTCACCAAAGACGGCGAACAGTTCTTTGACGCCACCCAGAACGCACGCCTTGTTGCCAACGCCGAGCGTTACTACCGCGTGATGTATTATGGCTCGCAACTGTCGTGGAACCTGCGCGACCAACATATGTTCAAGACATTGCAACAGATCCTAGACCACGCAGGGCCAGACAAGAAAGCTGTAGTCTGGGCGCATAATTCGCATATCGGCGATGCCCGCCACACAGATATGGGCCGCACCCGTGGCGAGTTGAACATCGGCCAGCTTAGCCGCGAGAAATATGGAGACGATGCTGCGCTGATCGGTTTCGGAACCGGGTCAGGCACAGTGGCTGCCGCCTCGGAATGGGATGATCCGGTCGAGATCAAGACCATCCGGCCGCCGCTTGCGGGCAGCTACGAGAACCTTTGCCAAAGCGTTGAACATGAAAGATTTCTCTGGGACTTCACAAAACCACAAACAGAGGCTTTCAACCGTCTGATCGCCCGACCACGGCTGGAACGCTACATTGGCGTCATCTATCGGCCGGAAACCGAACGGGCCAGCCATTACAGCTATGCCGAACTATCCGCGCAATACGACGCCTTTGTCTGGTTTGACCGTACCAATGCCCTGACACCGCTGTCTGCGCCACATGCAGCGGCAGAAGATGAAACATATCCGTTCGGGCTATGACAACGCCTGATCAGCTTATCCACGGCGGGTCCGGTCGTGCCTGCCATCTTATTCTCATGTCCAAAGGAGGACTGAAATGACACGCAAGATCACAGTTCTCGGTCGCACGGTTGCCGCGCTCTGTCTTATTGGGTTGGCAATCGCCCAGCCGATAACAGCGCAGCCGCTTGAGCGCCCGGTCTATCTCAACGAAGACGGGCTTCCCACGCTGGCCCCGTTACTGGCCGAAGTCACACCCGCCGTTGTCAATATCTCGGTCGAGAGCCAGCAATCAGTCGAGATGAACCCGCTGTTCAACGACCCGTTCTTCCGGCGTTTCTTTGATTTCGAACCACAGCCGCAGGAACCACAGCAACGCCGGCAAATGAGCGCCGGATCGGGTGTGATTATCGATGCTGAAAACGGCTATATTCTGACAAACCATCACGTGGTGCAGAACGGCGAACGCATTGTTGTCACCCTCAAGAACAGGCAAAGTTTCGAGGCGGAACTGGTTGGCAGTGACCCTGGCACGGATATCGCGCTGGTCCAGATAGAACCGGCGGATCTGACGGAACTGGAACTGGGCGACAGTGACCGTCTTCAGGTTGGTGACTATGTGCTGGCCATCGGTAACCCCTTCGGTCTGGGCCAGACCGTCACATCAGGCATTGTCAGTGCCTTGGGCAGAAGCGGTCTGAACATCGAAGGTTATGAGGATTTCATCCAGACCGACGCGTCGATCAATCCCGGTAATTCGGGCGGCGCCCTGATCACGCTGGACGGGCGGCTTGTGGGGATCAACACTGCGATTATTGCGCCTGCGGGCGGCAACGTGGGGATCGGGTTTGCCGTGCCTGCGAACATGGCGGCCTCTGTTGTCGAACAGTTGATCGCCTTCGGAGAGGTGCGCCGCGGCCAGCTGGGCGTCACGATTCAGGATTTCACGCCCGATCTGGCAGAAGCTCTGGGCATTGATGCGGGGACCGGCGCGATTGTCACTCAAGTCACACCTGACAGCGCAGCTGCGCAAGCCGGTTTGCAGGCGGGGGATCTGATTGTCGCGGTCGACGGGCGCCCTGTGTCCGGGTCCGCAGATCTGCGCAGCCAGATCGGGCTCAAGCGGTTGGGCAGAGCAATCGAGATCACAATCATCCGCGATGGCACGCAGATGACACTTCAAGCCACCCTGCGCGCAGGGCCCCAAGCGCCGCCACAAGAAACCGACAGCGGGCTGGGCAGGTTGTCAGGTGCAGCGCTGCGCGACCTTGCGCCCGGTGATCCTTTCTATGGCGAGGTCTCAGGGATCTTGGTTGAGGGCATGGACACCAATAGCCGCGCCGCACAATCCGGACTGGAAGCAGGTGACATTATCGTGGCCGTCAACAGTGTTCCCGTCGCTTCGGTCGATGAACTGCGCCAACAGTTGGCACAGGTTGACCGCGCGCTTGCCCTGACCATCCAGCGGGGTGATGCGCGTCTTTTCTTGATCATGCGCTAGGATGGTGCAAGCGGCCAGAACAGCGGCACAAGCCAAACCAGCAACAGCAGCGACAACACCGTCAGCGGGCCACCGGCGCGTGGGAAGTCTTTGAATGCGTATTGCCCGGGACCATAGACCAAGAGCAAAGCAGGCTCAAAAGGTGCAATGAACGACAAGGATGCCGAAAGGGTCACCATGACCACGAAAGGGCGCGGATCGGCACCGGTTTGAGCGGCCATCTCGACGGCGACGGGTAGCAGCGTCAAGGCAGCAGCAGCATTTGACATCGGCTGGGTCAAAAGGATGGTCAGCAGCCCCAGTCCCAAAAGCAGGACCCGGGGCCCATGCCCGTCCAGCACCGAAAGCAGACCGCTTGCCAGCCACTCCGCCGCCCCTGACGACAGCATCGCAAGACCAAAGCTGGACATACCGCCAATCAGGATAAGGATGCGCCAGTTGATGACGGCAAAGCTGTGCTGCAATGTCAGCCGTCCCGCAAGAACAAGCATCAGCACTGCCAGCAGCAAACCCACCGAAAACGGCAGGACATCGAAGCTTGCCGAACCAATCGCCAGCAAGAGCCCGATGAGGGTCCAGCCCCCTTCGATCTGGCTGGGCGGGAGCGGATATTCGGTGTCCTGAACGGACAGATCGGTGCCTTGCCGCAAGGCCTGTAACCGTTCACGCGGACCCGACACCAGCAGCACATCACCCACTTTCAGGCGCATCCGGCCGATCAGCGCGGGGGCGTTCTGTCCGCGCCGATGCAACGCGATAACCTCTAGCGCAGGATCAATGTCGGCGCGCATCCGGCCCAGTGTCTGCCCTACCCAGCGCGCGCCCGGCATTAATACCGCATCGACAACAGCCGTATCCGGCCCCTCCTGCGGTGTCTGCGCCCCTTGCGTCGCGCGTTCCAGATGGGGTGACTTGATCGCCGTGAGGATCGCATCACGCGGCCCCTCTACGATAATCCGGTCCGCCACCTGCAGTTTGCGGCGCGGGTGCGGTGTCAACCGCCCGCCGGGACGGCTGACAGCAAGCGGTCTCAGACCCAGCGTGTCAAATTCCGCGTCCCCGATCATGGTGTCGACATACTTCGATCCCTCAGGGACGGTGAGTGTCATCATGAAAGCACTTTGTTCCGCTGGCGAGGCCTGTGCGTTCGTGGCGGGCGCGGGAAACAGCAAAGACCCGAAGACAGTCAGAAACGCGATACCTGCGCCGCTGATGACAAGCGCAGGGCCGATGAACTCGAACGTCGCAAACGGGGCCAGACCCATGCGTTCGATCGCACCACTTGCCGCCAGATTGGTCGAGGTGCCGATCAGGGTCGCCGATCCCCCCATCATGGAGGCAAAGGCAAGCGGCATCAGAAACCTGCCCGGCGGCAGACCGGAACGCTTTGCAACATCGTTGGCGGCAGGGATCAGTACTGCCGTGGTGCTGGTGTTGGTCAAAAAGCCCGACATAAAAGCTGAAATGGTCATCAACCATGCCGACGTCAGGCGTGCGCCCAACTGACGCTGTGCCGACAAGGCTCTGGTCATCCGCGCGACCAGACCCGAGGCCGTCAAACGGTGCGACAACACCATCACACAGGCCAGCATCACCACCGTTTCGCTGGCAAATCCCTGAAAGGCCGGGCCTGCCTCCAGAATGCCTGTCGCGACCAAAACTGCGACCAGCAGCAGCGCCACCAGTTCGATCTGCAGCGCCTCGGTCGCCAGAAGGATCATGGCCGCGACCAACAGGATCAGTACCAAAGCAATCTCATAGGTCATGACCATGCGTACTCCGAATGGGGCGAGCCTCCAAGGCCCTGCGACCGGCATGGGAGATACGCGCGCGGCAGGAAATAAAACTGACCTTTATCAATCTTGCTGACGGATTCTCTGATTAGCTTTGCCTGTGGCGGCCTCGACCCTTGGGGCATGCAACAAAGCGCAAAGGAGACACGGAATGATACGTATGAGTTCTTTTATTGCTGCCGGTACCAGCCTTCTGGTGCTGTCGGCCTGTGAAAACCTGACAACAGACCAGCGCACGCTTGTCGGTGCAACGGGCGGTGCCGCTGCAGGGTTGATCACGGCAGAAATTCTGGACGCCGACAATGACTGGCGCCTGATTGCCGCGCTTGCCGGGGCCGCTGCAGGGACTATTGTCGCCCAGAATGACGCAACCCAGCAATGCGCCTATGCCCGCGGTGACGGCACATATATTCTTGCGCCCTGCCCTTGATGGCGCCTCGCGAAAGATGGTGTTTTGTGACGCCAAGGTCAGGCCACTTTGTGGCCTGATGTAATGCCTAAGGCTCTAGGCCCTGCGAAGGCGTCGTCATATCCGGTGGCACCGCTATCCTGAAATCAAGACTTCTCCCTGTCTCACTGCGGCGCAGGAGACTGGCCCGGGTCAGCTTTTGCATTGCGCGCGCGGTCTTGCAGCCGCGTCACGTTACCCGGATCAAGACAATCGCGGATCGCCTCGGCATCAAGCGTTTCTTCGGTTTCGAGCCGGGCAATCAAGATGGCGATACGGTCCTTGTGCTGGTCGATCAGCGCATAGGCACGGGCCTCGGCCTCGCGGAGGATATCCATGACCGCGGCGTCGACCTTGCCTGCTGTATCGTCGGCAAAGGTCACTGGCTGCGCGATCTTGCGGCCAAGGAACGGGCTTTCATCGGAATTGCGCAAGTCAACCGGACCGATCCCTGCATCCATGCCCCAGCGCGCAACCATGGACCGCGCGAGATCCGTTGCGCGGTGGATATCATCTTCGGCTCCGGAACTGACGCTGCCAAGAAAGAGTTTCTCGGCGGCCCGTCCGGCCAGCAAGACGCTCAGTTGCGCCCGCAGGTAGCTTTCAGGCAGCACATGTCTTTCGCCTGCGGGCAGCGCATGAGTGCCCCCCAGTGCGCGCCCGCGCGGAATGACGGTGACCTTATAGACCGGATCGGCATCGGGTGTGTGAAAGGCGACGGCCGTATGGCCAGCCTCATGCACCGCCAGTCTGCGCTTTTCGGCAGGTTCGATTGCAAGGGTACGAACCGTGCCCATCATGATCTTGTCGCGGGCCTCGTCAGTGTCGGCTCTGCTGATCTGGCTGTTTCCCTTGCGGGCGGCAGAGATCGCAGCCTCATTCAGCAGATTTTTCAGGTCGGCGCCCGAAAACCCCGGCGTGCCGGCGGCAATCTGGTCAAGATCGACGCTGGTATCAAGCGGCAGACCACGGGCATGGATATCCAGAATGGCTCGTCGCGCCTTTTTGTCGGGCAAGGCCAGCGTGACATGCCGGTCAAAGCGGCCCGGCCGCAACAAAGCGGGGTCCAGAACATCGGGGCGATTGGTCGCAGCCAGAACAACGACGGCCTGCTTGCCGGAAAAACCGTCCATCTCGGCCAGAATCTGGTTCAACGTCTGTTCGCGTTCATCGTGTCCACCGCCAAGCCCTGTGCCGCGGGTGCGGCCGATGCTGTCGAGTTCATCAATAAAGATAATCGACGGCGCCTGTTGGCGGGCTGCCTCGAACATCTTGCGCACACGGCCCGCACCGACGCCGACAAACACTTCGATAAACTCTGACCCTGTGGTGGAGAAGAACGGGACATCTGCCTCGCCCGCAAGCGCGCGTGCCAGCAATGTCTTGCCCGTTCCCGGCGGGCCCATCAAAAGCACACCATGCGGGACTTCTGCACCTACCCGCGCAAACCGGTCCGGATCGCGCAGGAAATCGACCAATTCGGCGACCTCCTGCTTGGCGCTGTCCTGACCGGCCACGTCTGCAAAGGTCACCTTGCGCCCCTGCACCGCCGGTTTGGAGAACCGCCCAGCCATGAGACCACCCAACCCCTGCCCGGGCAAACCTGCGCCGCCAAGCGACAGACGGCGGGTCAGGAAATAGAAGACAGCCGCAAAAAAGATCCACGGCAAGAGAATGGCAATCAGTGAACCGTCGCTTGGCACTCTGGCAGAGACTTCAACATCATGTTCATCCAAGAGCGGCAGCAGCGCTGGATCGCCCTGCACGGGTATGTTCGCACTCAGTGTTGTATCGCTGCCAATGGGCTGCGCTGTCAGGTCGGTTTCGGTCAACACGACGCTGATAATCTGATCCTCGGCGATCTGACGTTTCATTTCCGAGTAAGACACTGTTTGCGTCCCGCTACTGTCCCCTTGAAACCAAGGCGCAAGAAGCACGATCATCAGGACTGTTGCAATGATCATCCAAAGTTCCAGCGAACGTTGGCTCTTTGGATCCTTATCAGGTTTCTTTTCCACGCAGCGTCCCTTTCACGCCATCACTGTGCGTGCCGCAACTCTGCCAGACTTCGGTTGTGCACGATTGAGCAATGTCAAACCGGCTTGCCCGAAACCGGCTAGGTCTGCGCATAGCGCCTAAACAACACCTGCAACACCGAGGAGCCTGATGACAACGCAGACTGCGCCATCTGAAATACAGAGTGAAAACCGCTTTATCGCGCAAAAGCTCAATGAGGTTGCCGAGCTGTTGCACCAGCAGAATGCAAACAACTTTCGGGTGCGGGCCTATCATGACGCCGCGTCCTACGTGATGGGCATGGAAACGCCCTTGCGTGACATCGCCAACACCGGCGGGCGCACTGGGCTAGAGGCCCTGCCCAGCATCGGTCCATCCATTGCGCGCGCTATCCTGGAAATGCTCGACACCGGATCACTGACCATGATCGACCGTCTGCGCGGCAGTATTGACCCTGAAAAACTGTTGCAGTCTGTGCCGATGATCGGACCGCATCTTGCGCATCTGATCCACGAGGAACTGGGGATCGAGACACTCGAAGATCTAGAGGCCGCAGCCCATGATGGTCGCCTGACCGGCTTGAAGGGGGTGGGCACCCGTCGGGCCAGCGGCGTCAGGATGGCGCTTGCGGATATGCTGGCGCGTCGCCGACCCAGCCGTGCCATCGCGCCGTCCAACCTGCCGGAGATTGGCGCCGTCCTTGACGTTGATCGGGAATATCGCGCTGCGGCGCAAGCGGGCACCCTGCCCACGATCCAGCCGCGGCGCTTTAACCCGGACGGACGCCGCTGGCTTCCCATTTTGCACACCGAAAGAGGAGCATGGCACTTTACCGCGCTCTATTCGAATACGTCGCGCGCCCATCGTCTGGGGCGGACAAAGGATTGGGTCGTCATCTACTTTGAGACGGACAGTCAAGGCGAAGGGCAGTGTACGGTCGTCACCGAACACTATGGACCGCTTAGCGGAAGACGCGTTGTGCGGGGGCGCGAGGATGCATGTATTCACCATTACGCGACGACGGAGCAGCACGATTGACTGCGGTCGTCCCGCACAAAAGCGCTGGTCGCCCCCCGCTTCATCTGCGGCTCAAACAGATGCTGGAGATTGCTAGCGCCGAAGACGTCACCATGACCGAAACAGGGAAATCATGGATATTCCTGACACCGGACCGCGTCTATAAATTGAAGAAACGAGTCCGTGACGAATTGCAGGACCTCTCCAGTTTGCGCGGACGGCTGGACAATGCACTGGCCGAAGTCGACCTGAACCGCAGACTGGCGCGCCCGATTTACCTGCGCATCGTGAAGCTCTGTCAGGATGACAATCTGAGGTTGCACCTTAATAGTGACGGGCAAGCCATTGATTGGCTTGTTGAAATGCAGCGGATGCCTGCCGATTGGATGTTTGACGACATGATCAGCGCATCCCCTTCAGATGAAGACGGGTTGCGCCATGGCGTCGATCGCGTGTCCAAAAAGCTGACAGCGTTCTATAAGGCTGCCCCCCGCTCCAATCTCACAGCAGCTGAACTCGCAGCCATTCAGGAAAGTCAGGACAGCTTGAACAGGAGTGTGCTTTTCCATCCGCTTTTTGAAGATTACCATCCACGGTTTGCTGCCTTGTTCACGGCATATGAGGCCGGTTTCCAACAGTTCCTGTCCCAATACGAAACGCGCGCCGCGCAGGGCTGGATCAGGGAATGCCACGGCGACCTGCGTCCAGAACACATCTGCATGACGGACCCGCCGCATATATTCGATTGTCTTGAATTCAATCGCAACCTGCGACTGATCGATCCGTTTCAGGAGTTGGCCCAACTGGGCCTTGAAACCGATATCCTTGGGGCTCTTTGGGTCAAGCCCCGCATCATGGAGACGGTTGCCGCCGGACTGGGTCCGCCGCCCCCGCAAAGCCTTCTTGATTTTTACGAGGTCATCCACGCGCTCTTGCGCATGCGGCTGTGCCTTGCGCATCTTCTTGTCCCTCAACCACGAAAGCCTGAAAAGTGGTTGCCGATGGCGCTGCGCTACTGCGACGCGGCCAGTCGATTGCTGGGGGTGGCGCTATAATGCGGACAGCGCTTCTGCAAAAGCCATGGCTGTGCCAATGATCTCGAGCCCCGCAGTATCTACCCCCTGGGCCAACCGGAATGGCGGGACACTGTCAGAGATGAAAACACGGTCGATCGTATCGTCCACGAACAGGCTGTCCGGCCGTGTCGTGAATAACCCGTGGGCCGCAAGGGCATAGACGTATCGTGCCCCCATCTGCCGACATTGGCGTGCGGCCGCCAGCATCGTGCCACCCGATCCGATGATGTCGTCAACGATCAGCACAGCTTTGCCTTGGACATCACCCACCATATTGCCTGCTGTCATCACACCACCACTGCGCCGCTTGTTCATGAAACCGAAGTCAACCGGATGCCCCAGACGTTCTTCCAGCGTTTCACGGAACAGCTGCGCCCGTTTCACACCGCCAGGGTCGGGCGACATGACAACCAGCGGTTCATCGTCCACACGCCACGCCATCACATCCTGAAAAACTGCCCCGAGCGGGATACGGGTGGTCCGGCACCGGAACGCATTGTCGAATGCAGCCGCATTGTGAATACCGAAGGTAACGATGTGATCGCAGCCAGCGGCCTCGCACATCTGCGCAACATAGCGCAGGGTCAAAGGATCATAAAGTTTGGTACGGCGGTCCTTGCGGGCAAAGCACAAAAAAGGCACCGCCGCGATGATCCGCCGCGCCCCGTGGTCACGCAGGGTCGCCATCAGGAACAGCAGGCGGCACAGCTTGTCGTGCACAGACATCGTCTGGTCTGCATAAAGGCTTTGCACAACACAGATTGTCGCGCCGCACACATCTGACAACAGGCGCAGCTTGCCTTCGCCATCGTCAAAGCGCCGGTCCTCGACCGAGAGCAGCGGCACCCCCGATGCATCTGCAATACGTTTGGCCAAATCCCGGCTTTCATCCAGCGCGATCAGTTTCATGATGGGTCACTTCCTTGGTTTCGCCACTGGGCACAGTGCTGTACTGCGGCCACGACTACGGCATCGTCTGTCTGTCCAAAACGGGCATAGGCCTCGCCAACGGCATGAAAATTCTGTGGCTGATGTAGGCAGATCACCTCATCAACAAGGGGCGTGAAAGTTGGCAGCACGTCAGGCGGCGCGGTAGGCAGGGCCAGAATGATCCGGCTGGGTTTGGCCTGTTTCAGAGCTGCCAGAGAAGCCCGTAAAGTGGCCCCTGTTGCTACTCCGTCATCGACGACGACCAAGGTCTTGCCGGCCAGCTCCGGCCGCACCGCGCCTTGCAAATAGGTTTCTTTGCGACGCGCGATTTCGGGCAGAAGCGCCTGCGCCATGCGCGCGACATCATCCTGCGAAAGCCCCGCATATTGCGCAATCTGCGGATTGACGATGATCTCGGGTGTATCGCCATCTACCACCGCACCCACAGCCAGTTCCGGCTGATAGGGCACACCGATCTTGCGCACAAATACCAGATCAAGCGGCAGGTGGAACTGCATGCAGATCTCTTCTGCAACCGGCACACCGCCGCGCGGCAATGCCACGACAACGGTGTTTTTCTGGTCCAGCTTGGGCAAGGCTGCGGCCAGTTGGCGGCCCGCGTCGCGGCGATCCTGGAAGACATATGTCATAGCGCGATCCTCCGGCCCCACCATCGGGACGTCGTGACACTGTCGCGGACCCGCAGGTTCAGGCCCGCAAACAGGATGAAGATAGAAAACAGGCACCAGATGGCTGGCATTTCATTGGGGTCGGATGTCAGGGCAGACGCCAGAAACGGACCGAACAGGGCATGCAGCACCACAAAACGCCATGCGCCATAGACAAGCGGCAACACAAAGGCCGCCAGCAGATACACGGGAAACCCGAAGCTGACCCCAAAGGCCCTTTCCAGCGGCACGAACATCCCGTTGTAGGGGATGTTCCACGCGATATGCCAATCCCCCGAGACTGTACAGAACTCCGCCCCGCACAGCGCACTGCCCGCAGCACAGGCTCCAAAGGTCTGGGATGGCACCAATTGAAGCAACATCACCGCCGCAGCACCGGCACATACCGCCATGACCCAAGGCCGCACGCGCATCCTGACGGGGCTTGGCACCAGCTCCATGGCAAAGGCATTAATAAAGAACGGCTGGAACACGATGTGCAGATATGAGGCCACGGTCACAGCCGCGTTGGCTGGCGACCCGCAGGCATCAACGACGACATAACCGGCGACCTGCAAAGCTTCCATTAGGCTAAAATATCCGATGGTCAGCCAAATGGCCGGGGGATCGCCTCTGACATATGTCAGTGCCGCGCCGGCACCGCCAACAGTGGCAATGACGGCCGATGCTTCAACGCTCCAACACATGCTTCCGCTCCTTCACGCAAAGCATAGGCCGCCGGGGCTGCGCGGAATTGATATGTGTCAGTCCAAAGGATGGCCGCGCCTTTCCTATGAAAGCCATTTTCCACGCCTTGTGCGGCGCTCCTTCGGGGTAACGCGTAGAAAGCGCCGCCTTTGCACTGCACACTGCGTCGCAAAAGCAGGCAACACCGCTGATTGCCGCCTCATTTTTGGGCGGACGACCGGCAGTGAAACTGCGCGACAAAGATTCACTGGCTTTATTCTGCGCCGCAGCATGAGCTAGCGACGTTCGCAAGAACACAAGCGCCGCGCGACGGGCCATCCTGCAAGATCGTACCCGCCACGCGACTACAACATCACTGTTGCGGGTCCTGCCTAATTGGTTGGTCAGCTGTTGAAAAGGCGCATTGACGTCCGGTCAACGACCCGTAGCGACAATGGGGACCATTGACCTATGACGAAAAGAACTTCTGCTTTTGTATTTGCTGCCCTGATGGGCACCACCTCTCTGGCTGCCGCCGAATGTGCCGACCCGATCAAAGTGGGTGTGCTGCACTCGCTGTCGGGCACCATGGCGATTTCCGAAACGACATTGAAAGACACGATGGAGCTTCTGATCGAAAACCAGAACGCGGCCGGTGGCCTGTTGGGGTGCGAGATCGAGGCGGTTGTCGTCGACCCTGCCTCTGACTGGCCTTTGTTTGCGGAGAAAGCACGCGAATTGCTGACTGTCAGCGAAGTTGACGTGATCTTTGGCAGCTGGACTTCCGTGAGCCGCAAATCCGCCCTGCCCGTTCTGGAAGAACTGAACGGCCTGATGTTCTATCCGGTGCAGTACGAAGGCGAGGAAAGCTCGCGTAACGTATTCTATACCGGCGCGGCACCGAACCAGCAAGCGATCCCTGCGACCGATTATTTCCTTGAAGAACTGGGCGTCGAGAAATTTGCGCTTCTGGGCACGGACTATGTCTATCCACGGACAACCAACAACATTCTTGAGGCCTATCTGCAGTCCAAAGGCATTCCAGCCGAGGATATCTTTGTGAACTACACGCCTTTCGGTCATTCCGACTGGGCCACAATCGTTGCTGATGTGGTAGCCCTTGGTGCGGATGGCAAGCAGGTTGGTGTCATCTCGACCATCAATGGCGACGCCAACATCGGCTTCTACAAAGAACTGGCTGCGGCGGGTGTCTCTGCCGATGACCTGCCTGTTGTCGCATTCTCGGTCGGAGAAGAAGAGCTTTCCGGCCTTGATACGACCGACCTTGTCGGCCATCTGGCCGCATGGAACTACTTCCAGTCTGCCGAGTCCGAGGCAAACGAAGCATGGGTTGCCGCATGGAAGGCCAAGATGGGCGAAGACCGGGTCACCAATGACCCGATGGAGGCCCATTATATCGGCTTCAACATGTGGGTGAACGCTGTCACAGAGGCCGGCACGACTGATGTCGATGCCGTGCGCGAAGCGATGTACGGTCAGGAGTTCCCGAACCTGACAGGCGGGACAGCAGTCATGTTGCCGAACCATCATTTGGCCAAGCCCGTGCTGATCGGTGAAATCACTGCCGACGGCCAATTCGATATCGTCAGCCAGACCAGCGAAGTCCCCGGCGATGCATGGACCGACTATCTGCCTGAGTCTGCGGTGCTGGTCTCTGACTGGCAGACCCTCGGGTGCGGAATGTACAATACCGAAACCGAGACCTGCGTCCAACTCACCTCGAACTACTGAACAATCAGGCCGAGGGGCGCGCACGCCGCGCCCCTTTCGCACCCCAATACCTGATAGATCGGCCCGACACCTATGTTCCGACACCTCTTTTTGGCGCTGAGCATTTGCCTGATTGCTCCGGCTGCCGCATATTCACAGCCCCTGCAAACCATCCTGCAAACCCATGCCGACGAAATACTTAAACCGGGGCGTCGCACAGTCGGGGTTGTGCTGGATGATCTGGTCGCTAGCGGATTGCCGCAGGCGCTGCCTTTTCTGGAGGCGTGGCGCGATCGTGAAATTGTCCAGCGCGACAGTGACGGGCTGTTTTTCCGCGCGATCCAAGGCGGGGGTGATATCACCCTGTTCGATCTTGATGACAACACCGCAGTCGGTCAGGCCGACCCCGCCTCATTGACAGAGGCCCGCCCCAATGGCGGTGTGCGCCGCGCAATCGGCGATGCGCTGGTCCAGTTCCAGCTGTCCGACCCCGATATCACCAAACGCCAGTCGGCTGTCGAAGCGATTGCCCGAAGCATGGATGCCAGCCAACTGGCCCCTTTGCAGGCCGCGATTGCGGGCGAAACGGATCCTGATCTGAAAGCCACAAAAACCCGCCTTGCGGGGATGCTGGGTGCGCTTTTTGCCGATACGCCACAGGCCCGTATCGACGCGATCAATGCGCTTTCGGGCGATTTGTCGGTTGATATCCGCGCGGTGCTGAACACGATCCTGAATACGACAGAGGCGGTCGCAGCAGATTTGCCTGCCGATGCGAATATCGCGCGCATACTGACGCCCGGAACAGATATCACATCACAAGACGCCTATGCCCGCCTTGTCGCCGCGGGTCTTGCCCCTGCCCTTGTCAGCAAAGATGATATCCGCGCCGCATTGATTGCCAATATCACGGGCGATACCGCTGGTGGTATCCCCGTGGCACGTCTGGGTGACGACGCTGCCCGCGCCGAAGCCTATGATGCGCTAGCCGCTGCCGGGACTGTCCCGCCGCGGGTCACCACAGACATGCAGCAGAGCGCAATCAGCGCACATGTCTTTTATCTTTCATATGCCGAGCCGGACCCGGCAATCACGGATGCCGCGCGTGCAGCGCTTGACGCGATCGAAACCCGCGTAGCGTTAAGCCAGGGGCTTGATCTGGGGCTTGATGCGCTCTCGCTCGCGTCGATCTATTTTCTGGCAGCCATCGGGCTTGCCATCACCTTTGGCGTTATGGGCGTCATCAATATGGCCCATGGCGAATTCATCATGATGGGGGCCTATACCGGCTTTGTGGTGCAGCAATTCGTACCGGACTACACGCTGTCGATCATCATCGCGCTGCCGTTGGCTTTTGCGATCACCTTTGGCGCTGGTGTCGCGATGGAGCGTTTGGTCATCCGGCATCTTTATCACCGTCCCCTTGAAACCCTCTTGGCGACCTTCGGCATCTCGATTGCCTTGCAGCAGCTTGCCAAGAACATCTTTGGCACGCAGGCCCGCCCGCTGACTTCACCTGAGTGGCTGGATGGTGCGCTGGTGTTCAATGACGTCATCGCCATCAGTTATATTCGTATTGCGATCTTTGTGCTGGCGCTGCTGTTTCTGGGGCTTATCCTGTTTGTACTCAAACGCACCCGGCTCGGGCTGGAGGTGCGCGCCGTAACCCAGAACCCCGGCATGGCGGCCTCGATGGGGATCAACCCCGACCGGATCAATATGCTGACCTTCGGTCTGGGCTCGGGCATTGCGGGGATCGCAGGTGTCGCCATCGGGCTTTATGCGAAAGTGACCTCCGAGATGGGTGCGGATTACATCGTGCAAAGCTTCATGACAGTGGTCGTGGGCGGCGTTGGCAATGTCTGGGGCACGCTGGCAGGTGCTTCGCTGATCGGCTTCCTGCAAAAGGGGATCGAATGGCTGAACCCCTCGAATACGCTGGCGGCACAGACCTATATGATCCTCTTTATCATCCTTTTCATCCAGTTCCGGCCCAAGGGCATTGTGGCCCTCAAAGGCCGTGCAGCGGCGGATTAGACCATGCGCAAGACATTTCTCTCAGAAAACCCGTCGGTGCTGTGGTTCATCGCCATTCTTGCCGTCTTTACCGTGGTCGTGACGCTCTTGTCCGAGGCTACGGGGGTGGGCCTTGTGTCGACATCCTTTGTCAAAACACTGGGCAAGACGCTGTGCCTGTGTCTTGTGGCCATCGCGATGGATGTGGTCTGGGGCTATTGCGGGATCCTGTCCTTGGGGCATTTCGCGTTTTTCGGGATCGGGGGCTACGCCATCGGCATGTGGCTGATGTATGCACGCACCGAAGGGATCGTACTGGACAGTCTGGCGGGGCAACCTCTTCCGCCAACCCCCGCCGAGATATCCGATGCGATCGGCAACCAGATTTTCGGCGTTGTGGGTAGTTCCGATTTCCCGCTCATCTGGGCCTTTGCCGATAGCCTGATCTTGCAACTCCTGATGGTCGTGCTGGTGCCGGGATTGCTGGCTCTTGTCTTTGGCTGGCTGGCGTTCCGGTCACGGGTCACGGGTGTCTATCTGTCGATCCTGACGCAGGCGATGACGCTGGCACTCGCGCTCTATCTGTTCCAGAACGACAGCGGCTTGCGCGGCAACAACGGGCTGTCGGGCCTGCAGAATATCCCGGGGTTTGAAGACACCTCACAAGCAACGGTTTCGATCGTATTCTTCATCGCCTCGGCATTGGCCCTGGGCGCAGGCTATATCTTCTTTGCGTGGATCGTATCGGGCAAGATGGGCAGTGTCGTGCAAGGTATCCGCGACAATGAGGCACGGGTGCGGTTTCTTGGCTATCATGTGGAAAGCTACAAACTTTTCATCTTCACCACGACCGCCGTTGTCGCAGGCATCGCGGGTGCGCTCTATTATCCGCAGGCGGGCATCATCAACCCCGGTGAAATTGCGCCGATTGCGTCGATCTATCTGGCAGTCTGGGTCGCCATCGGGGGGCGCGGGCGTCTTTATGGTGCGGTGATCGGGGCGGCATTTGTTTCGCTTTTGTCCAGTTGGTTCACCGGTGGCGGCGCACCAGACATCAATCTGGGCGTCTATGTCATTCAATGGACAGACTGGTGGCTTGTCCTGTTGGGCCTTTCGTTCGTCGCGGTCACCCTGTTCTTCCCCAAAGGGATCGGCGGGCTGTTTGATTACCTCATAAGGAAACCGTCATGAGCATGCTTTTGGAGGTCTCGGGCGTCAGCGTCACCTTTGACGGGTTTCGGGCGATCAACAATCTGTCGATCAACTTTGCGCCCACAGAACTGCGGGCCATCATCGGCCCCAACGGGGCGGGCAAGACGACCTTTATGGATATTGTGACCGGCAAGACAAAACCGGACACGGGCGAAGTGATCTGGGGGGATCGCAATATCTCGCTTCTGGGCATGTCCGAAAGCCAGATCGCGATGGAAGGGATCGGACGAAAGTTTCAGAAACCCACCGTGTTCGAGGCGCAAACCGTGCGTCAGAACCTTGCCATGGCGCTGCATAATCCGCGCGGACCCTTTGCCGTGCTGATGCATCGGAAAACCAAGGCAAATGCAGAACGGATCGAGGCGGTCGCCACGCAAATCGGGCTGAGCGACAGCCTGACCCGTGTTGCAGGCGAACTGAGCCACGGGCAAAAGCAATGGCTGGAAATCGGGATGCTTTTGGCACAGGAACCCCGCCTGATGCTGGTCGATGAACCTGCGGCAGGCATGACCCCCGAAGAACGGGAAAAAACCACCGATATCCTGAAAGAAGCCGCCAAGACCCGCGCCGTTGTCGTTGTCGAACATGACATGGAGTTCGTACGTCGCCTCGATTGCAAGGTGACCGTGCTGCATGAAGGCTCAGTACTGGCGGAGGGCAGCCTTGATCATGTGACCTCGAACCAAACGGTCATCGATGTCTATCTGGGGCGTGCACATGCTTGAAGTCACAGATTTTAACCTCAAGTACGGGCAAAGCCAGATCCTGTTTGGTGTCAGACTAAGCGCAGCGGTCGGCCGGATCAGTGCGGTGATGGGTAACAACGGCGTCGGCAAGACAAGCCTTCTCAAGGCGATCTCGGGTCGTCACCCGATCAGTTCGGGTTCTGCACGTATCGACGGCGCAACTGTCACGCTGACATCCGCCTATCACGCCGCGCGCGCGGGTATCGCTTATGTCCCGCAAGGACGCGAGGTCTTTCCGATGCTGACGGTTCTGGAAAACCTCGAAACGGGGTTTGCCTGCCTACCGCGCTCTGACCACAGGATCCCCGCCTTTGTGTTCGAGCTGTTTCCCGTGCTACGCGACATGCAGACAAGGCGCGGTGGCGATCTATCGGGCGGGCAACAACAACAACTAGCCATTGCGCGCGCCCTGATTACAAGACCCAAGGTGCTCTTGCTGGACGAACCCACAGAAGGCATCCAGCCAAATGTCATCCAGCAAATCGGTGAAGCTCTCGAAACGCTGCGCGATCAGGGCGATATGGCCATCGTACTGGTCGAACAGAATGCCGACTTTGCCTACCGGATTGCAGATACATTTACTGTGCTCGAACAGGGGCGCGTCAAACGGACAGCAGCCAAGGCAGACTATGACAAAGACGCATTGATGGCTGATCTGGCGCTCTAGCGCGGCAGTGGCATTCTGCGCAGGCAAGCCACCGACAATCACAACAAAAAAAGGCGGACCAGAACAGGCCCGCCTTTCTTGCAGTCTTTTGTGCATTTACATCAGGTTCTGCACATTGATACCGAAGGTGACTGCGCCGATGACCTCGCCGGTCTCGGGATCTGCAATCGCAAGAGAGGCTTGCGACTGATAGAAACCGGTGCTGTCATCAAATTCAACTTCGCTGATGTGGAGGGCATCCGCGCCGACTGAATAGGTCTGCTGCCATTTCGCTTCATCACCCTGCCAATAGTCGGATGTCTGGGCGCTTTGCGCGACATTGAGTCCCTTGTTGTCCATGATGAACACTTCGGTCACAAAGCCTGCGGTCGACGCTTGCTGTTCCATCAACCAGGTCGAAACAGGGGTCGTCAGAAGCTTTTCGATCAAGGGGCCGCCACCTTCGCCAGCTTCGGCGCGCCACTGCTGATCAAGGGCGATCACACCTTCTTCGGACAGGCCGTCATGTTCTGCATTCTGCGACTTGATTGCCGCGATCAACGCAGGATCCGACAGCCATCCGGCCAGTTCGTCACGCGCATAGGCCTCCAAAGGCACGCGATAGACGCCGTCCTGCCCCGGCGTGGCGATCAGATAGAGCGTGATTGCATTGTTCATCGCAACGGAAAGCTCTTGTGACAGTGATGCGGCCGCCGCGACGGTTTCAGCCGTCGGCCGTTCACCACCAATGGCTGCATCAAAGATACCGCGCCCGTCCTGCCATAGTGCGAACGTCGCCTCGAGGCTATCGCGCACGGCATCGGTCGGGGGCGGATTGATGCCGGCAGCAGGGAAGCCATCGCGCAGCGCGATCAGCGTTTGACCGAACAGATCGACCGTCGCCTTCAGGCCGGCCTGTGTTTCCGTCGGCCCAGTCCCGGTTGCCAGTTCACACATTTCGCGCGTCATGCGGTACGCGAGGGCGCGCTGTCTGATGGCAAAGTTCAGAACGGTCGCATCACTTTGAAGAAGCTGTTGTGGATCGGAATACTGGCCCGAGATCACCGACGCCAGTTGTTCTGTCTGCCCGAAAAGCGCGGCATAACCGTTGCTGATCATCTCGGCGTCGCCCGCAGCAGCGGAGCCAGATGCCAGCCGCGCGGCGGCGCTGTCCAGTGGCTCCCACATGGCAGCGGTTTCATTCAGTGCTGTCAATGTCCGGCCGCGTTGCTCGGCGCCGGGCATCCCCAAGGCAGGGTTGCCGTTCACCAGACCATCGATAATGCGGTCAAAATCTGCGCGCGCACTGGCCAGTTCGGCCTGCGCGGTCTCGACGCCGATCCCGCCATTCACCCGGCAGCTTGCCGAGGCCACGGACTCGGTCAGAGACCGCAAGCTTGCCGAACGGCTGACACGTGCTTTGCCACCGGTATAGAGTGACCGGTCGATGGACTGGGCGTCGGCAGTGGTGGGGTTGATCAGACCGACGCCTGGAACAGTTGCGACAGCAAGCGCCACACACATCGATTTTGAAAGGCCGCGCATCATCTGGGCAGGTCGACGTGCCGTGCCGGGAAGTGTCTTCTTTCTCGTTTCCATACCTATATTCCTATCGTGAGTTCCGGATTGTTCCGTTGCCCGATCACCTGACGCGTCGTTGCTCCAGCATTGCCAATTTTGGCTTTGGGGCAGTTCGTGCTGTCGCAGCGATGCAAGCGAGACAAGACAATCCTGTTTTGTGCATCTTCCAGGGGCTGTGTCAGAGCTTGCCAGTTCCCTTGCGAGAAAGGTGTTCAAAAGCTCTGTGCGAATTCACTAAGAAACCAAAGTTAAGGCATAGGGCGGGTCATTCACTGGCCCAGTACTTTACAAAATCAAAGTGTCTGCCTGACTAACTTACTCTTTGTCGCCGGATCGTTTTGGCAGCGATACGCGCATGATGCGGCGTATCGCTGCCTTTGTTTTAGCTCTCTACAGTTTTGGAGACCCAAACCTCTACGCGACGGTTGATACCACGGCCACGCTCGGAGATATTACAAGCTGATGGCGCGATCTCGCCGTAGCCAGCTGTTGACATCTTGATGTTGCTGAGCTGGTCACCAGCGGCGGCCTGCAGTTCTTCCATAACCGCTGCAGCACGCTGTTCGGCCAGACGCTGGTTCGCATCGAACGCACCCACATCATCGGTAAAGCCGACAAATGTGATTTCCGTACCGGCTGGCGCACGATCCAGATACGCGATCAGGCGTTCCATATCGAGACGGCCCCGCTCGTCCAGTTTCGACGAACCGGTCCGGAAACGGAAGGTTGTCGACAGACGGTCGTGATCATCCATATGCAGCAGCATGTCGTTCATGATCTGGCCTTCAAAGCCGACGTCATAGCGATTGACTTCGTCGATCAAAGCCGCACGGCGGGCGTCGCCCTCTGCCTGGCTGCGACGCAGAATGCCAAGGTCGATGAAACCCGATTTACCGATCACGGCGTCAGCTTCGTTAGAGACAACGAAATCAAGGAATTGCTGCGTCGATGCATTCAGATTGTCAGAGCGGTTGTACAGGTACATACGACGGCTCAACTCGTATTCCTCGGTTTTGGCCGAGAATGCATCCGGTGTTGTCGCGATGCCGCATTCGTTGACAAGTGTCAGAGGTTTCGCCCCGCGCTGGAAGGCATAGCCAAGATATCCTATGGCGTTCTGGTCGTGGAACATGACGTTCGACAGAACCTGATCGTCGCTGGAAATACCCTGCGGCAGGAAGTCAGGACGCTCTTCACCATAAAGATACGTCATGAAGTAGTCGTAGCTGGCCGAATCCGGCTCGTGAGAGATCACGTTGATGGGACGGTCCAGACCACCAACTTCGGACCAGTTGGTGATCTCACCGGAAAAGATACCGGCAAGCTGTTCCTTGTTGAGTTGGTCAACAGGGTTCGACGCATGTGTCACGACAACCATACTGTCGACTGCGATAATATGCTCTTGGTTGGGGCTGACCATGCTGCCGGCACCGTCAGCACGCAATGCGCGGGCTTCATCAACGGTGATGCGGCGTGTGGACATGCCGATGTTCGCCTCTCTGGCCAGAAGGGCATCGAACGCACCGGTGTCATTGGTCGCCGAAACCGAATAGGTGCCGATCTCGTCGCCGAAACCGCCATCGTCGATCAGCGTTGCCAGTGTCTCACCGGCGGATGCGTTTGTCAGTTCGGCATCGGCATCAAGTGCCGCAGCGAAACCTGTCATCAAAAGCGGCATCATACCCTGTGCGATAGCACCGGAGCCGATGATCGATACATCAGCCGCGAGGTTGTCGAATGTAGGGCATGCCGCACCTTCGCAGACCATGCTGCTTGCTGCGATGCGCAATTCACCCAGAGCTGTCCGGATGATATATGTCTCGTCTTTGAAATCGACGAAATCGCCGGTCACATTGATTGTTCCGTCTGTCGATCGCAGCACGACCTCTGCAGCAAAGCCTGTAGAGGGCAACACGACCCCTGACGCCAGCGCCATAGCCGCTGCCGATGTCTTCAGTTGTTTCTTGAGATTGAACGCCACTGTTTTCTCTCCTACCTAAATTCCTAGTGTGGTTGGCCGTAACCCGTGACCAAAAAAATAAATCGATCCGAGGCCTGCACTTCACGATCGCCTCAATTCCTGCAGGAAACAAAGCGGGCAAATTGGTGAAAATTGTGTCCAAATATTGTTTCTTTCTAAGGCATTTCTTGACGCATCCCTGCGGTGCGCGTTCCTGAACCATGCGCGCGGCCACTTAAAAACCCGCCCTGAAACAGCGGCTATTCAGCTGATTTTACGGTTAATTTCGGATACATGCCCACCGAAGCGGTCAGATCATGACACCCTCAGGCCTGCCCCCGTTTGGCGGCAATTCAGTCTAAAGCCGGATTTCAATGCATTTTGTTTCGCTGTCGTTAACAGAGAATCCGCATCGGCGCACAGCCCTTCATACAATCAAGGCCCGCGCTGTGGCGGGCCTGGAAAGCCGGAACAGTTATCACCTGCGCCGCGCATGGCAGGTGAATTTTTAACGCGGTGTCAGTCCCCGTCCGCCACACCTTCCGCCCGCTTGCGCGCGCGACGGGCCCGATAGCTTGGCAACAGCACCAGCAACCCTGCCAATACCAGCAAACCCAGTGTCATCGGGCGCTCAATGATAAAGTCAAGACCACGGTAAAGCTGCATTGAGCGGGCGAAATTGTCTTCCAGCATGGTGCCCAGAATAAAGCCGATCAATAGAGGTGCCAAAGGATAATCCGCAAATCGCAGGATTGTTGCCATCACACCCAGACCGACAAGCAGCAGCAACTCGGTCGCGTTGTTCTGGCCGATGTAGGCCCCCATCAGGGTAAAGAACAGAATGAACGGGATCAGATAATTGCGCGGAATTGCGAGGATCTTGGCAATATAGGGGATCAGCGGCAGGTTCAGGATCAAAAGAACCAGATTGCCGATAAACATCGAAATGATGACAGCCCAAAAAATTTCGGGCGTGTCTGTCATAAGTCGCGGGCCGGGCGTGACATTCAGCGCGATCAACGCACCCAGCAGGATCGCCGTTGTTCCCGAGCCTGGAATACCAAGGGTCAAGAGTGGCACAAAAGACCCTGTGCATGCAGCATTGTTTGCCGTTTCGGGGGCCGCCAGACCTTTGACCGAACCTTTCCCGAACTCTTCCCGCTCACCGCCCTTGGCGATGTTGCGTTCAACCGCATACCCAAGAAAGGACGCAATCGTCGCCCCTGCCCCCGGCAATACACCGATAAAGAAGCCTTGTACCGATTGTCGCCCGATCACAGGGATCATCGCCTTGCCCTCTTCACGAGAGAACCGCAGATTGGTGATCTTGTTGCTGCCGCCTTCGGCATTGCTGGCGCCGCGTGCGGGGTTCAGCACAAGAAACATCGCTTCGGGCAAGGCAAACATGGCCATGGCCAGCGTGATAAAGCTGATACCGGACTGAAGGTCCATCAGGCCCATGGTAAATCGCGGCATGCTAAAGAGCGCGCCTTCGCCCACTGTCGCAAGGATCAGGCCGAGGATTGTCATCATCAGCGCCTTGGCAACCTGACCGGTGCCTGCGAAGGCGGCGATTGCCGACAAGCCGACAACCATAAGCGCGAAGTATTCTGCCGAATGAAACAAAAGCGCCACTGATGACAAGGCCGGTGCAAAGATCATCAAGAGAATCGCACCAATTGTGCCGCCTGCGAAGCTTGCCACCGCCGCAATCGTCAGCGCCTTGCCCGCCTGCCCTTTGCGAGCCATCGGGTAGCCGTCAAAACTGGTGGCGACGGTGCCCGCCACACCCGGTGCGTTCAAAAGGATCGACGACGTCGAACCACCGAAGATCGCACCGTAATACACACCCGCAAGCAGAATCAGCGCCGCCGCCGGATCGCCCAGCGTGATCGCCACAGGGATCATGATCGCGATGATCGACATCGGCCCCAGTCCGGGCAACATCCCGATAAACGTACCGATCAGACAGCCAGCAATCACCATCAGAATATTCTGGAAAGAGAATGCAGCCTCAAGCCCGATAAGAATTCCTTCAAGCATTGATCACATCCCCATGAAAAACGGAAAAGGACGCAAAAAGATGCCGAGCACTTCTTGCACCAGATACCAGACAAAACCGGTGGCCAATGCCGCAACCGGAAGCATGATATGGAACTTGCGTTCCCCCAGAATAGCGCTGCCCGCGACGAGAAACGTCGTGGTCGAGATCAGGAAACCCGCGGGGCGCAGCATCAGCGCATAAAGCACCATCAGAGCCAGAAGCATCAGCGCCTGGCCGACCTTATACTCGCCCAGACGCCGGTAGTTGATCTCGGTGGCACTGGGTTCATCTTCCTTGGTTTCTGATTTCTCGACCCCCAAAAGGACGATCAGCCCCACGATCACACCCAGAACCGACAACACCTTGGGAAAGGTCGAGGGCCAGACAGGGTTGCGTTGCAGAAACGGGGGCAGAAGCTGATCCATCGTAAAGAATGCGGCATAACCATAAATGCAGCAAAAAGTGACAAAGATCAGCGCGATCCAACGCTCTAGCGCCATAAGCCTCCCTCCCCGAAAAGTTGTAGTTGTCGGCCGCCCCGCCATTGCGCGGGACGGTCCGTATGTTCAACGAAAGCTTTAGAGGAAGCCCAAAGTCTTCATCATGTCACCGATTTCCTTTTCCTGTGCTTCCAGGAAAGCACGGAAATCGTCGCCGTTATTGTAGATATTGACCCAACCGTTGCGCGCGCGCACTTCTTCCCATTCGGGCGTATCGTACATCGCAGCGATTGCAGCCTGCATCTTGGCCAGTTGATCTTCGGGTAGGCCGGGGGCCGCAAAGAACCCGCGCCAGTTCACAAAAGACATATCAAGGCCCTGTTCTTTCATGGTTGGAGCATCTTCGAACGCGGGAACACGCGCGTCAGATGTCACACCCAGAATACGGACTTCACCTTGCTGAGCCAGCGCGACTGCCTCGGAAAAGCCGGTGGACAGCGCCTGAATTTCACCTGACAGCAAGCCGGCCATCGCAGCACCACCGGCATCATAGGCGATATAGTTGAATGCCGTCGGGTCTTCACCCGCAGCCTGCATCACGGATGCCGCCACAAGGTGGTCCAGACCACCAGGAACCGAGCCACCGCCAACAGCAAAGCTCATGCCGTCTTCGCGGTAAGCTGCCAACAGATCATCCATCGACTGGATGTCGCTGTCTGTGTTCACAACGATCGCGGCGTAATCACCGATTGTTCCCGCAACCAGCGTCAGATCACGATAGCTTTGCGGGAAAACTCCCGTCAGCGAACGCACGATAATCGGTGTCGAGTTCACCATCATCGTGTTTTGCAGCGAATCTGCGTTTTCGATCAGGTGCGCAATTGCGACACCACCGCCGCCACCGGACATGTTTTCATAAGACGCCGTCCCGACAAGGCCTGCACCTGTCAGCGCCTCGCCTGTGCCGCGTGCCGTGCCGTCCCAGCCGCCACCAGCACCGCCGGGGATGAGAAAGTTGATCTCGTCCATCACCTGATGGCCACCCGCCGTTGCGGGGTTTGCAAATGCCAGCGTAACGGCAGCAGCGGCCATCACAACCCGGCGGGTCATGTTCATTGTCATCGGTATTCCTCCCATTTGACAGGCGGCGTTTCCCCGCCCATGCTGCAATACTGCATGCAAAGCTGACACAAGCCTGACACGGCCGAAAAAATGCAAAAGCCGCCGCATGGATAACGGAGTGACAGATCAATGCGCTTTCTGCTGGTCGAAGATAATATTGAACTGGGAGAGGCGATCGTCGCGCGGCTTTCGCTTGACGGGCATGCGGTCGATTACGCCGAAACACTGGCTGAAGCGGACGCATGGCTTGCGGTTGCAGACTACGACCTGATGCTGCTGGATGTGATGTTGCCTGATGGTGACGGACGTGAATTCCTGCGCAGGACCCGCGCGGCAGAGCGTTTGCCCGTCATCGTTCTGACAGCGCGTAGTCAGGTATCGGACCGCGTGGACACGCTTGATCTGGGCGCCGACGACTACATCACAAAACCCTTTGATTTCGGAGAGTTGGAAGCCAGATGTCGTGCTGTGCTGCGGCGGCGCGGCACCCCCGTACCTGCGTTGATTCCCTTGGGGGATGCATTGTTCGACCCCTCTGGCGGGACACTGAGCTATGCGGGTGAAACCCTGCCCTTACGCAACCGCGAGCTCCGCCTGCTCGAGGTCTTCGCCCGCAATAAGGGCCAAATTCTCTCAAAGTCACAACTGCTCGACCGGCTGTTTTCGCAGGACGCCGATGTCAGTGAAAACGCCATCGAGGTCTATGTCGGACGCCTGCGCAAGCGTCTTCTGGCTGCGGGAGTTGAAATCGAAACCGTCCGCGGTGTCGGCTACCGGATCACATGGGCATGAGCACGGCGGCGACCGGACCGTTCTGGTGGCGTTCGATCGGGCAGCGCCTGACGATCCTGCTGGCCGGTATCGCGGCGGTGCTGGCGATCCTGTCTTGGTGGATGGTCACCAGTTTTGCGCGCGAAGCGGCCGAACAGACCCAAGATAATGTGCTGGTCGCCTCGGCCACCACGATTGCCGAGGCTTTGCGCAGTGAACAGGGCACAATCCTTCTTGAACTGCCCTACTCTGCCTTTGCGATGCTTGACGCGATTGGCGAGGACCGCGTGTTCTATCGCGTCGCCGCTGACGGGGAAACGCTGACCGGATATGCAGACCTGATCCCGCCCAGTGCACCGAAGCGGCCTGGCGATGTGACAGTCCGCACAATGGATTATCGCGGCGATCAGGTGCGTACCGTCAGCGTCAGCCGGACGGTTCTGGCAGGACAACAGCCGGTTCCCGTTCTTGTCACCGTCGCGCAGACGCGCACCGGGGTCGAGGCGATCGGCTCGGGCTTGTCCCGCACTGCTGCTGTGCTGTCCGTTGCCCTTTTCGTATTGGCTGTGGGTTTGGGCGCGGTTGCCGCCGGAAACGCCTTGCAGCCGCTCAACAGCTTTGCACAGGCCGTCGCAAGGCGCGGACCATCCGATTTGCGCCCTTTGCGGCGCAAAGTCCCTGATGAACTGTCACCGCTTCTTGTGGCGCTCAACCGGCTGATGGAGCGGTTGGGCCAGTCGATCAGGCGGTCAGAGGAATTCATTGCCGAAGCCGCACACCGCGTGCGTACGCCCCTTGCCACGGTCCGCGCACAAGCCGAACTGGCGCTGCACACCGTGGAAAAGGATACCGAAAAGCAGATGCTGCGCCGGATCATCCGCGCGGTCGACGAAAGCTCGCGGTCGGCAGGCCAGTTGCTTGACCATGCAACTGTCAGTTTTCGCGCCGACGCATTGACGCAGGAGCAGGTCGATCTTGCCGAATTGGCCGCGCGCGTCACCGACGGGTTGCGGCCCACAGCCGAGATGAAGGACATCGCGCTGCGACTTGATGCAAGCGGACCTGCGCCCGTACTGGGTGATGCAATTCTGCTCGAAAGCGCCTTGCGGAATGTTCTCGACAACTCCGTCAAATATTCACCGGCCGAGACCAGCGTGAAAGTCACGCTCGGGCAACCGGACCCCGCATATTGGCAACTGACCGTGCGTGATCAGGGACGGGGATTTGCGACAAGCGCCCTTCCCGAACTTACCGAGCGGTTCAAACGCGGCACCAATGTCGACCAGATTGTCGGTTCGGGGTTGGGTCTGACCATCGCTGAAGACGTGCTGAAGGCCCATGGCGGACGGCTTGAATTATCCACCCCCGAAGATGGAGAAGGCGCATGTGTGTCCCTTATCTTGCCCGTCGCCTGACCGCCGTAGTCTGGCTGCTGCTTTGGGCAGGTCCGCTTGCCGCGTTCGAGCTTGAGGATCAAAAGGTCTATACCGGAACAGGGGATACGATCATTAAAGTGATTTCCACCGGCGACCTGGATGTGTTCGAGCCGTTCATCCTGCAGTTTCAGGCCGAGAATCCCGCCATTGGAATTGACTATTCCGTGACGTCCAGCGCGATATTGCACAGTGCGCTCAGGGAAGGTGCGGTCTTTGATGTCGCCATATCTTCGGCCATGGACCTTCAGTTCCAATTGGCCAATGATGGGGCAACACAGACCTATAGCTCGGCTGCGACACAGGCGCTGCCCGATTGGGCGCGCTGGCGCAATCAGGTATTTGCCTTTACCGCAGAACCCGCCGTGGCCGTCATATCACGCGCGCGGTTTGCAGGTCTGGAACGCCCCAAGACGCGACAGGAACTTATCTCGCTGATCCGCCAAAGCCCCGAGATATTCGAAGACACTATCGGAACCTATGATGTCCGCACCAGCGGGCTGGGCTACCTTTTTGCCACCCAAGAGGCCCGCAATTCCGACACGTTCTGGCGACTCTCTGAACTGATGGGGCGGCGCGGAACGCATCTCTATTGCTGCTCGGGACAGATGATTGATGACGTCGCTTCCGGCCGTCTGACGATGGCCTACAATGTGCTGGGCCCTTATGCCGCAGAACGGATCGCGCGCGATGACCGGCTCGAAATTCTTGACCTGCAAGACTATGAGACTGTGATGTTGCGGACAGTGCTGATCCCCGCGACCGCGACCGAAATCCAAGGTGCTGGCCTTTTCATCGACCGGCTCTTGCAGGAAGGCCTGCGCGAAACGTCAACCATCTGGGCCTTGCCCCCACTCGGCACCGCCGACACGCCCGAGGGGCTGGCCTATGGACCGATCCGGCTGGGTCCGGCGCTCTTGGTCTATCTTGACAAGCTCAAACGGGATGCGTTCCTGCGCGCATGGAGCGACGCAATGGTGCAATGATCACACGATAGCTTGTAGGGCCAGAGGCTATCCAAGGCAGCCAGGCCGCAGCCTTGTCAGAGCAAACAGCCGACACCGGCCGCTAGCGCGCCAACACCACCTCGGCTTTCAGGCCCCCCAGCCTTTCACTTTCTCCCAAGCGCAGCATCCCCCCGTGGGTCCGCGCAATATCGGCCACGATGGATAACCCCAATCCCACACCGCTGCCCTTGTCCTGATTGCGCGCCGGATCAAGTCGGACAAACGGGCTCAGCGCTTCGTCATAACGTTCGGGTGGAATGCCGGGGCCATCATCCTCGACCCAGAACCGCACGGCGCGGTCGGTGACACTGACGCCGATCTCGGCGCGGTTGCCATAGCGCAAGGCATTCCCGACCAGGTTATCCATGGCGCGCCGGATCGCGAGCGGGCGCAGGCTGATCGGGTCATCAGGCCCTTCGATCGCCCCCAAGGTGACATTCTGCCCCATCCGCTTTGCATCATCCAGAACCGCACGCACAATCTGCGACGGGACCGTCGGTTCAAGACTGTCGCCCGCATCGGTACGGGCAAAATCCAGAAATGCATCCAAAAGCCGCTCCATGTCATCAACATCGTGAGCCAGAGGTTCGGCATCCTTCGGATCAAGCATCGACAGACCAAGACGCATGCGTGTCAGGGGCGTCCGCAGGTCATGGCTCACCCCGGACAGCATCATCGTCCGGCTTTGGGTCTGCCGCTCTAACCTGTTGCGCATGTCAAGAAAGGCCATGCCTGCTGCGCGCACTTCGACGGCCCCGGTTGGCGTGAAGGGCGTAATCCGGCCTTTGCCATAGTCGGCAGCCGCACGTGCCATGCGTTTGATCGGACGCAGCTGGTTGCGCAGAAAAATATAGGCAATCGCCGTCATCAAACCGCCCAGAACCACCATGATCACGATCAACTGATGGGGGTTTGAGGCTGAAACGCGGCCGCGCAAAAGCTCCATTTTCAGCGGACCGTGCCGCGTGTCGGCCCAGACCACCACGCGGCGCCGATCTTCAAGCGACACGGCCAGTATCCCCGCAACGCCTTCGCGCAGGGTTTCGATCACGGTGGCGCCGGTCAGATCCACGAAAGGCTTGATATCTTCATCAATCACATCATTGGCCGGCAGCACTGTCTCGATCTCGAGTGGCGCGTCAATCCTCGCGATCGCGGCGCGCGCGGCGGCAAGCGCGCTTTGCGCATTTGCGGTATCCACCAGAAACCGCAGTTCAATGTTGACAGCACTTGTCATCAACCGCGTTACACCCTCAAAATGGCGCTGGATGAACACGACCGAGACAAGCAATTGCAAAAGCAAAATAGGCAGCACCAGAATAAGCGCCGCCCGCGCGTAGATGCCACGTGGCATATATTTCTTGAGCCAGCCGAAGAACATGCACCCACGCTACCCCCACTGACCAGAAACGGAAAGCAGTTGTGAGCGCTGTAGCAGCCCCGATTGCTGGACAGCCGATGCAGATCGCGCCGGACCTGATCTGTGTCTTGGCCCCCAATCCGTCACCGATGACCTATTGGGGAACGAATACATACCTTCTGGGCCGCGAAACCCTTGTCGTGATTGACCCCGGTCCTGATGACCGCAGACATCTCCAGGCACTGGAACGGGCGATTGCCGGTCGACCGGTCTCGCACATTCTGGTCACGCACAGCCATCTGGACCATTCGCCACTGGCGGCTGCGCTGGCGTCACACACCAAGGCCCCCGTCTGCGCCTTTGGTGACAGCTTTGCGGGACGCAGCAAGGTGATGGACACTCTGGCGCAGGACGGCTTGGCAGGCGGCGGCGAAGGGATCGACCATCATTTCGCGCCCGATCAAATCTTGCGGGACCAAGAGGTGCTTTTGGGTGACTGGGGACAAATCACTGCAATCCACACTCCGGGGCACATCGGCAATCATTTGTGCTTTGCATGGCGGGATGTGGTCTTTACCGGTGATCACGTCATGGGTTGGGCGAGCTCTCTTGTCTCGCCGCCTGACGGGGACCTGACGGATTTCATGGCCTCTTGCAGGCGTCTGCAAATCCGAAAAGCAGAACGCTACTACCCTGCGCACGGTGCGCCGATCACGGATCCAAAGGCGCGGCTTGACTGGCTCATCGCGCATCGGAACGGGCGCGAGGCACAGATAATTGGCGCTCTGGCACAGCAAGACCGCACACCCGCTGAGATCACGGCCATGATCTATCACGACACTGCGCCAGAGCTGCTTGCGGCGGCAGAACGGAATGTTTTCGCCCATCTGGTCGACCTGCATCAGCGGGGCAAAGTCACAGCGGCACCACGCCTTGGAACCACCGCAACATTCGCGCGTGCCAACCCGTAAACGGGACGGGCGAAAGTTTCCGACAAACTGCACAAAACCCTCTGGACGTCCTGGAATCGCATTGCTATATGGGCGCGAGTGTTCCGACGTAGCTCAGCGGTAGAGCAGTTGACTGTTAATCAATTGGTCGTAGGTTCGATCCCTACCGTCGGAGCCAAACTTACCTAAAAGCTGCGCAAAATGATTTAGACGGGCCCGTTGCCGGTGTGACTGGCCGGGGTCATGCGGTCCGCCAGATTGCCGGCCCTGTCCCGCAGTCATCAGAAATCCTGCCAGATGTCTTGCGCGGCTGGCGCGGCACCACCACCTGCCGTGCGCACCGGGCGCAAGGCAGGTGCCGGGGTATCCTGAACCGGGGTTGCCGGTTGCGGCACGTAAGCGCTGATGTTGTCGGCGGCCACCCCTGCGGCAATGGCCGCGTCATCCAGTTGGAAACGGGTCACAAGTTCCTCCAACTCTGCGGTATCGCTGTTCAGCGCATGGCTGCTGGCGTTCGCCTCTTCGACCATCGCCGCATTCTGCTGGGTGACTTTATCCAGCTGTGAAACGCCGATGTTGATTTCACCAATGCCGATCGACTGCTCTTCGGCACCGGACGCGATCTCTGAAACCAGATCGGAAATATGGTTAATGTGGCTTGCGATCTTGGTCAGGACCTGCCCGGCTTCACCCACCAGATCGACACCACGTGCCACCTGGCTGGAGCTTTCGCCGATCAGAGCCTTGATCTGCTTTGCCGCATCGGATGATCTTTGTGCCAAAGCACGTACTTCCGACGCGACCACCGCGAAACCGCGGCCGGCATCACCCGCGCGTGCTGCTTCCACACCCGCATTCAGCGCAAGCAGGTTGGTTTGAAACGCAATGTCATCAATTACACCGATGATCTGCGAAATCTCTTGAGACGATCCTTCAATCTCGGTCATCGCACGCACCGCGTCCTGCACCACAGGTTCGCTCTTGTCTGCATCCTCTCGTGCACTCGAAACAACGTCTTTGACCTGTCGCGCACCTTCGGCAGCAGATTTGACACTGGCGGTCATTTCGTCCAGCGCGGCTGCAGTTTCCTCCAGCGTGGCCGCCTGATTCTCGGTGCGGCGCGACAGATTGTCGGCGGACTTGCTCATGGTGTCTGCGCGATGCCGGATTGCCCCCGAACGAATAACGACCGATGCAATCGTTTCGTTCAGATTGCGCATCGTCCGGTTATAATCCTGACGCAGCTGATCATATTCACCATGAAATGGAGTCTTGATCTGATGTGTCAGGTCCCCGTCAGCCAGTTGTGTCAGTGCAGTGCTGAGCCTGCTGACCACCTTGGCTTGCTTGGCTTGCAACGCTTGCCTTTCTTCTTCGGCGTGGTCAGAGGCACGCAGCTTGTCGCGGAACAGATCAAGGCTCTTGAACAAGCTGCCGATCTCGTCGCCACGGTTCTGATCCGACAAATCTACATCATAGTTCTTCTCAGACACATGCGTCATGGCGACCTCTAGCCGCCTCAAGGGGCGTACCACCGAACGTGCGGTCAGCCAGCCAAGGAACGTCCCGAGACCCGCAACAACAAAGGTCACAAGCAACATCTTGTTGCGGACACGCATCACGGGTGCCTGAACTTCGGTCGTCGTGATCTCTCCCATGATGGCCCACTGGTGGTCAAAAACAGTGATCAGCGCCGCCGTGGAAAGAACACTCTGACCATCAAGGTTGAACGCAGCAGGTGTCATTGGTTGCCCGCCACCAAAGACAGCGCGGACCTGTTCCACTGCAGAAACATCGGTCAGTCTCGGCGGGCCGCCCTCAAAACGGGATGTGCTGCGGCTCAGATAGTCAGATCCCACAACATAGACCTGTCCTGTCTCACCCAGACCCAATGGTTCATTGAAAATTCTGTCAATCTGGCTGGCAGGAATCTGGACGGCCACGACGCCAACGATCGCCTCAGAGCTGTCAACAACGGGCGTCGCCAGAAACGCCGCAGCAGCACCACTGCTTGGCGCATAGGGCGCGAAATCTGCAAAGAAGGTTTCCCCTGCGTTGCCTTCGACGGCACGCGAAAATACATCCCCCAATCCGGTGTCAGCAAAGGGACCCGACAAGAAGTTGGTGGCATAGTCGGATTCCTTCATTGCCGAATAGATCAGGTCGCCTGCGCGGTTGAACAAGAAGATGTCATAGTAGCCCGACGTCTGCATGATCTGTCGGAAATGCGGATGGAACTGGCCGTGTTGAAAATGGTAGGGAACCGACTCCGGTGCCTGATTGAGCTTGTCACGCTCACCCGCAGGGTTTGGATTGTTCGCGATATAGGCGTCTTGCAACCCCGCGCTGTCGATCATCAGGTTGTAAGAGTTTGAAAACGCGCTTACCGCAGCAACAACGCTGGGGTCAGCCCCGAGCGCACGGACATCCCTGCCCATGTTTTCGAACCAGGTCAGCAGGGTTGCCCCTCTGCTGTCGGTCAGGACACTGAAATTCTTACGCGCCTGTTCCCTGACGTTGGACTGAAAATCCAGATACCCAACAATTGCGATGCTTACACTGGCAGTCACACAAAGTGCTGCAATGATTGCAGGCAGTTTTCGTGACAAAGCCACAGACGCAAAATACCCCATGGGAACCTCTATCATTCTAGTTAAGTCCCGGCCCTTATGCATCAGACCATTTAAAATCCGCTTAAGCGCCCAAAGCAGATCAGACCATGCAACCGCCCATGGGGTCGTTGGCGGCCAATCATCGCTTCTGCGAAGCAATCGCACCCGATTCTCAAAATTTTCAGAAAAGTGCTGTTCTTGTTTGACGGATGGTCTCTGGCCTGCGCCGGCCCCATATTCATGTGAAATTCCAATCCACAGGAGCCGACATGTCAGGCAGTTATTATGCACCCAAAGGAGGCCATCCCGGGCAAGAACAGCTTTTGACAGACCGCGCGATCTTTACCGATGCCTACGCCGTGATCCCCAAAGGCACGATGCGCGATATCGTGACAAGTTTCCTGCCGTTTTGGGAAAATACCCGCCTGTGGGTGATTGCCCGCCCCATGAGCGGTTTTGCCGAAACATTTTCACAATACATCATGGAAGTTGCTCCTGGTGGCGGTTCCGACCAGCCCGAGACAGACGCAGCGGCGCAAGCAGCACTGTTCATCGTCGAGGGCAGCGCAACCCTGACAATCAATGGCGCCACTTACGTCCTGGAGCCGGGTGGCTATGCGTATCTGCCGCCCTCTGCCGACTGGACGCTGCACAACCGCACGGACACGATGTTGCGCTTTCACTGGATCCGCAAGGCCTATGTCGCGGTTCCGGGGCTGGCAGAGCCGGAAGTCATCATCACCAACGAAAAAGACGTCACCCCGACCGTCATGCCGGACACAGACGGCAAATGGGCCACGACACGCTTTGTTGATCCTTCCGATCTGCGCCACGACATGCATGTGACCATTGTAACCTTCGCACCCGGCGCAGTGATCCCCTTTCTGGAAACGCATGTCATGGAACACGGGCTTTATGTCCTTGAAGGCAAGGCCGTTTACCGTCTGAACAACGACTGGGTCGAGGTCGAGGCGGGCGACTATATGTGGCTGCGCGCCTTCTGCCCGCAGGCCTGCTATGCCGGCGGACCGGGCAAGTTCCGGTATCTGCTTTACAAGGACGTGAACCGGCACATGCCGCTTGGGTCATTCAACAGATGACCGAATAAAGTGGCGCATTATCGGGCGTTGCATCATTTTTGTGCAAAGCTGACGAATTATCTGTAGATCATACGTATCCTCTCCCGCTAATATGTTCCCTGATTGCTGCCCCTGCTACCTCGGATGCAGCAAAACCAACTGGGGACATCACCATGATTTTTGACAAGAAAGCGTTCGCGCTGGCTGCAACACTCCTTGCAACACCGGCTTTGGCCGAAACCGACATGCCGTTTGCATTGGACTGGAAATTCGAAGGGCCGTCCGCGCCTTATTTTCACGCACTGGATGCTGGGTATTTTGCTGATGCCGGTTTGACCGTGACAATCAGCGAAGGTGCCGGTTCGCTGGACGCAATCCCGAAAGTGGCGACAGGCGCATTTCCTGTCGGCTTTGCCGACATCAATTCCCTGATGCGTTTTCTTGACCAGAACCCCGGTGCGCCGGTGACTGCTGTCATGATGGTCTATGACAAGCCACCCTTTGCCGTTGTCGGCCGCAAGTCTCTGGGTGTGGAAGCCCCAGCCGACCTTGAAGGCAAGGTGCTTGGTGCGCCGCCGCCAGATGGCGCATGGGCCCAGTTCCCGATTTTTGCAGCGGAAACCGGCATTGATACAGATGCCATCACGGTCGAGCCCGTCGGTTTCCCGACACGTGAACCGATGCTCGCCGAAGGCAATGTTGCCGCGATCACCGGATTTTCATTCTCCTCGACGCTGAACCTCAAGCGTCTGGGCATTCCGGCCGATGACATCTCAGTTCTGTTGATGGCGGACTACGGTGTCGATCTCTATGGCAACGCCATTATCGTGAACACCGACTTTGCCGAAGCCAACCCTGAACTGGTCACAGGGTTCCTTGGTGCCGTCGCAAAAGGCTGGAAAGATGCGATTGCAGCACCCGATGCAGCTATCGCAGCCCTGATGGAGCGCAACCCCGCTGCCGACGCGGCGCTAGAGACCGAACGTTTGCAGATGGCGATCGACGCCAACGTCCTGACAGATTACGTGATGGCGAACGGTATGGGCGGGATTGACGAAACGCGCATGCTGAACGCAATCGAGCAGACCAAATCTGTCTACGACTTCAACAACGAACCCGACGCGGCCGTCTATTTTGACAGTAGCTATCTGCCATCCGCAGAAATGTTGATGTTGAAGTAAACGCAGACCTCTGGGCCGCCAGATAGGCTGGTGGCCCAACCGCGCAAGGCCAATACAATCGAAAACCTCATTGAAATCAAAGGCGTCAGGCACGCCTATCAGACCGCATCTGGCCCGCTTGAGGTGCTGGACGGTCTGGATGTCGCCGTACCCGAGGGTACATTTGCCGCTGTCGTCGGGCCATCTGGCTGTGGGAAATCCACACTGACACGGCTGGTTGCCGGGTTAATGACCCCTGATGCGGGCGAAGTCTGGCTTCATGGCGAACGCGTCAAGGGTCCACGCAATACCGTGGGCATGGCCTTTCAGAACCCTGTCTTGCTTGAGTGGCGCACGATCCTTGACAACGTGATCCTGCCGCTTGAAATCGTGGCGCCGCGCATGCCCCGCGCCGACCGTGTCAAACGGGCGATGGAACTGCTGGAAATGGTCGGGCTTGTGGGTTTTGAAAACAAACGCCCCTCGGAACTCTCGGGGGGGATGCGCCAGCGCGCGTCGCTCTGCCGGTCGCTCGTGCATAAACCCGATGTGCTGATCATGGACGAACCCTTTGGCGCGCTGGATGCCTTCACCCGCGAAGACCTGTGGCAAACCATGCGCGACCTGCGTCGCGCAGAACCGTTTACCGCCGTTCTGATTACCCACGACCTGCGCGAAAGCGTTTTTCTGGGCGATCAGGTGATCGTCCTGTCTGGCCGCCCTGCCCGCACCCAATTTGTCATGGACGTCGATCTGCCCGAGGATCGCACGCTCGACGAGCTATTCACCCCCAAAGCAGCGGACATGCTGCATACATTGCGCGACCAGATTAAAATCGCCCAAGGCCGCGAGGTTGAAGATCACTGATGCTAGGGAAGATTGTGACACCCGTCATCGCCATCCTTGTGTTTCTGGGGCTTTGGGAACTGCTTGTCTGGGTCAATGGCTGGCCCAACTTCAAGATGGCATCACCATCCGACCTGCCGCCCGCGTTCTGGAAGTACAGGGAACTCTTCTTGGAAATGGGCTGGCAGACGCTGTGGCGGACTGTGGTTGGCCTTGTCATCGCTGTCATTGTCGGCACCGCCATTGGCATGATCATCGGCTTTTCACGCATCGCCCGCGATGCGCTTTATCCGCTGTTGATCGGTTTCAACGCGATCCCGAAAGCGACACTTGTGCCTGTCATTTCACTGTTGTTCATCGGGCAGCACGATTTCAACACGGTTCTGATGGCCTTTATGATTTCGTTCTTTCCGATCGCTGTCTCGGTCGGCATCGGGCTGTCCACGCTGGAACCCGAGTACCGCGATATCCTGCGCGCCTTGGGGGCATCGAAAGCCACGATTTTCTGGAAAATTGCCCTGCCCAAGACGCTGCCGGAATTCTTTGGCGCGCTCAAGGTCTCAGCCACTTTGGCCTTTATCGGCACCAATCTTGTCGAGATCGTCAGCCCGCATGGTCGCGGCCTTGGCGCCCTGTTCAAGTCGGGCGAGACAAACGGAGACTACCCACTGATGTTCGCCGTCCTTATCGCATTGGCGTTTCTTGGCATTGTTCTCTACTACGCCGTGATCTTTCTGGAGCGCATCTTTGCGGGGTGGGCAGACCGCGAGGCCAGCTAGCCCCCGAAATAATACCCACGACATACAAAGAAGGCCCCGCCATCTGACGGGGCCTCTCGTTTTCGGTACTGCTTCTTTCGGTCGGCTAGGCGCGATCTTTGGAAAGCGAGCCGGCACCATGGCCTGACAACCCGCCCGAGACTTCCTCAGTCGCTTCGCCATTCAGTTCCTCTGGCAAAAGCAGGTTCAGCACGATGGCGATCAGGGCAGCCGGCAACAGGCCGGATGTCATCAGGATACGCAGCGTATCAGGCAGATACTGTACGGCCATCGGATCAAGTTGCAGCCCCAAACCCACCGACAAGGCAATCGCAAAGATTACCATGTTGCGGCGGTTCCAGTTCACGTCGGACAACATCGAAATACCTGCCGCGACAACCATGCCGAACATCACGATAACACCACCCCCCAGCACTTCGATCGGGATCGTGCGGATCACAGCGCCCACCTTGGGCATCAGCCCACAGATGATCAGGAAGATCGCGCCGATGGTCACAACATGGCGGCTCATCACGCCGGTCATGGCAATCAGGCCGACATTCTGACTGAAGGAGGTGTTGGGAAAACCACCAAAGACACCCGCAACAGCAGACCCCAGACCGTCGGCATAGGTCGCCCCTTGAATTTCGGTATCGGTCGCTTCGCGACCCGCGCCACCTTTGGTGATCCCAGACACGTCGCCCACGGTTTCAACCGCGGACACAAACGCCATGAGACAAAAACTGACGACCGCAGCAATACTGATCTCAAAGCCATATTTGAACGGCAATGGCGCCTGGAACATCGCCGCGCGGGTCCAGCTTGTGGTGATCCCTTCGAAGGTTACCATGCCCATCAGAAGCGCGTAGAAATATCCCACGATGATCCCGATCACGACAGCCGATACGGCCAGCATCCCCTTGGCGTAGAACTTGAGCGCCAAGGTCACAAAGATCACGACCAAAGCCGCAGACCAATTTAGCAACGAACCGTATTCAGGCAGGTTATTTGCCTTTGCGGGCACACCGCCGGCGGCATATTCGATGCCGACCTTGACCAGCGCCAGACCGATCATGGTGACGACCAGACCGGTCACCAGCGGTGGCAGGGCAAAGCGGATCTTGCCGATGAAGGTCGCGATAAAGGCATGGAACAGACCACCGATCACCACGCCGCCAAAGAGCGCTGGCAGGGCCTCGACCCCTTTTCCGGCAACCAGAGGAATCATGATCGGAATGAACGCAAACGATGTCCCCTGCACGATCGGCAAACGCGCACCAACCGGACCAAAGCCGATGGTCTGGAACAGCGTCGCCACACCAGCAAAGAGCATCGACATCTGGATCAGATAGGTCATGTCAGGAAAACCCTGCGCGCCCGCATCAGACCCAAAGCCAAACCCTGCGGCCCCCGCGATGATGATCGCCGGTGTGACGTTGGATACAAACATCGCCAGCACATGCTGGATGCCCAGTGGCACCGCGCGATGCAGCGCGGGCGTATAGTTGGGATCGCGGAGTTGCTCCGGCGTTCCGATTGCGTTGTCAGCCATGTTATATGTCCCTCCCTTTGGACAGATCAGCCAGCCTCCCCGCTGGCGGATGTGTGTTCA
>CAZTKF010000005.1:60929-76548 GCA_964614205.1 uncultured Loktanella sp.
ATGTCCCTCCCTTTGGACAGATCAGCCAGCCTCCCCGCTGGCGGATGTGTGTTCACCTTCAATGATGTACGGTGTGTCGAACCAGTGCTCTTGCAGGTTCGGACCCTCCCCGATCCGGTCCACAACAGCGAAAAGCCCGGGCGCATGAATGGGCGTCAAAACCCCGTGCCATGTCCCGCGTGCAAAATTGATGCCCTGTCCGGCGCTTGTCACAAACGCGCGCGGCTGGCCCGGTGTGCCGCCCTCATCAGGGGCAACGACGACCACAAAAGGATCAAAACTCATCGGCAGAAAGGCCTGACTGCCCTGCGGGTGGCGTTCCATCATATCGAGCGTGATCGGAAACTGCCGCGCCTCTGCCTTGAAAAGGCTGATCCCTGCGCGCCCCTCGACAATGTCGATATTTGCGCGGTCGTGATAGCGCCCGCAAAGCCCCTGATTGATGATCTTGTCCGGGTCACCCGCCACATCCAGCACATCGCCGAACGGTGCGAACGCCTCTTTCGTCAACGGTTCAAGATGCAATTCCGTGCTCATGCGGCCAGCTTTTCGATCAGGCGCAACTGCGCGATGCGTTCGACCTGACGGCAGGCCTCGGCAAATTCCGTGTCGCGATCGTTTTCGATCCGGCGGTGAAATGCGGCAAGGATCGAAGCCTTGTGGTGGTCCTTCACCGCTATGATGAAGGGGAAACCATGCCGCGCGACGTATTGCGCGTTGAGCGACTGGAACGCCGCGCGTTCGTCGTCGGTCAGCAGGTCAAGCCCTGCCCCCGCCTGCTCGGCCGTGCTTTCCGCCGTCAGCTTGCCCGCCGCCGCCAGCTTACCCGCCAGATCAGGGTGTGCCTTGAGCACATTCAGCCGCTGTTCTTCGGATGCAGAACGGAACACCCGCGCCAGCGCGCTATGCACACCGATGGCGGTATCATGGGTTGGTCCCAACTCCAGCGCATGGGCGCCTTCTGCAATCCAGGGGCTATGTTCGAAGATACCGCCAAAGGCCGCGACAAAGCTCTCACGGTCCATTTCAGAGGGACGCCTCGTTGTTGGCGCAGGATGCTGCGCCGCCCAATGATCCGCAATCTGTTCGCGGGTGGCGAACCAGACATCATCGTGGGATTTGAAGTAATCAATCACCCGCGCCAAAGCCGCAGCACGGCCCGGACGGCCCATCAAACGGCAATGCAGGCCAATGGACAGCATCTTGGGCGCACCCGCGGCGCCCTCGGCGTAAAGCATATCAAAACTGTCGCGCAGATAGCTTTCGAACTGGTCGCCGTTGGTAAAGCCCGCCTGAATGGCAAAGCGCATGTCGTTGCAGTCCATCGTGTAAGGGACGATCAACTGATCGGTGCGCCCGAATTGCATCCAATAGGGCAGATCGTCGGCGTAGCTGTCGGCGACATAGGCAAACTGGCCCGTTTCGGCGGCCAGTCGCACGGTGTTGTTCGAACACCGCCCCGTATACCAGCCACGCGGCGCGGCACCGGTGACTTCGGTATGCAGGCGGATCGCTTCGGCAATTTGCGCGCGCTCCACGTCCTCGGGCATGTCTTTATGTTCGACCCACTTCAAGCCGTGGCTGGCAATTTCCCAGCCTGCGGCCTGCATCGCAGCCACCTGTTCCGGCGCACGGGCCAAAGCGGTGGCGACACCGTAAATGGTGATCGGCAGATCGCGCAGCAAGCGGTGCAGACGCCAGAAACCGGCGCGCGACCCGTATTCATAGATCGATTCCATGTTCCAATGCCGCAGGCCCGGCCAAGGGGTGGCACCTGTGATCTCGGACAGAAACGCCTCGGATGCAGCATCGCCGTGCAAGATATTGTTTTCACCGCCTTCTTCATAGTTCAGGACGATCTGCACAGCAATTTTCGCGCCGTTCGGCCAATTGGCGGCGGGCGGTGTTGCACCATATCCGGTCATGTCACGTGGGTAGCGGGTCACGGGGAAGATTCCTTTCCAATGGTTAGTTTCCTATAAAGCAACGCAATCAAATTCTTTTTCAAAAAATATGCGAAAGAGCCTCTTGTTGCATGGCTTTGCGGTTTGGCATCCTTTCTGGCACTAAGCATGCATGTAGAAAAGGAGCGGCGCGATGAGCGGTTATCTGACAACACATGTTCTGGACACAGCGCGCGGATGTCCGGCGCAAGGCCTCAGGATTGAGCTCTTTGCAATCACCGGTGACAGCCGGACGCACCTCAAGACACTTGTGACGAACGATGACGGCCGCACGGACGAACAGATCATGCCGGCCGAAAACTTCCGTACAGGCACCTATGAGCTGGTGTTCCACGCAGGTGCCTATCTTGATGCCACCGGCACAGCACCCGAAGAGCCCCGCTTTCTTGATATCATCCCGATCCGTTTTGGCATGTCAGAAGCCACACATTATCATGTGCCGCTCCTGCTGTCGCCTTTCGGATATTCCACCTATCGCGGGTCCTGAGCGCCGCGCACGACGGCGCTGATCCGGTCGATCATGAAATCCATGAAAAGCCGTGTCTTGGGGTCCTGTCGCCGCCTATGCGTGAAGAGACAAGCCATCTGGATCGGCACGGGCGGCGTCTGCGTGGCCACAGGCACCAACCGCCCGGCCCCGAGATGCTCGGCGACTTCGAACACCGGCTTCATGGCAATACCGTTTCCACTTAGCGCCCAATCGGTCAGCACATCACCATCATCAGATTCGTAGCGCCCCCGCACACGGAATTTCTTGGGGCCGTCCTCGGTCATCAGGCGCCACTGGAACTCTGACGCACCGGGAAAGCGCAGATTGAGACATTCGTGGTTATCGTCAATCAGGTCAGCGCCAGAAGCAGGGTTCCCGCGGGTCCGCACATAGGCGGGCGCGGCACATAAAACACGGGTTACATCCGCAATCTTGCGGATGCGCAGGTTACTATCCTCGGGCTCGCCCAGAAAGAACGCCAGATCAAGACCTTCTGTCGTTAAATCCACCTTGCGGTCGGTCAGACGCAAGCGCAGCGTAATTTCAGGATAAAGCTTCAGGAATTCGGGGACATGGGGTGCGATCAACCGCCGCCCCACACCCAAAGGGGCCGCGACATAGAGCGCACCCTTGGGGTTTTCGGTGATATTGACGACCTGCGTTTCCGCATTCGCCACACTTTCCAGAATCTCGCAAGCCCCGCCATAAAAGGCGCGTCCCTGCTCTGTCGGTGTCAGACTGCGGGTGGTGCGCTGAAACAGACGCACGCTCAGATGCCCTTCGAGTTGCGATATGCGGGCCGAGGTCACAGCCGGTGAAATGCGCAGATCGCGTGCGGCCGCAGACATGCTGCCCAACTCGTAGACACGGACAAAGGTGCGGATATTATCGAAGTATGACATTTGCTTGTTTTTTTTGATGCTGTTTGGCGTCTGCAAGGAATAGCAGAATAATCTGTGCGCGCATAGGATGGGGCGACACAGACGCCAAAACGGGGACTCGCCATGTATGATCTTGCTATTTTCTGGGACTGGATTGCGTTCTCGGTCCGCTGGCTCCACGTGATTACGGCGATGGCGTGGATCGGGGCGTCGTTCTATTTCATTGCGCTTGACCTGATGTTGAAACCCGCCCCGAACCTGCCCGCAGGCGCATCCGGCGAGGAATGGGAGGTGCACGGCGGCGGCTTTTACCACACTGTCAAATACATGGTCGCACCTGCTGAAATGCCCGAGCACCTGACATGGCATAAATGGCAGAGCTACACCACGTGGCTGTCAGGGGCCGTCCTTTTGATGATTGTCTACTGGGTCGGGGGCGAACTGTTCCTGCTTGATCCAACCAAAGCCGATCTGGCGCTTTGGCAGGGCATCCTGATTTCAGGCGGGTCACTGACCGTCGGCTGGCTGCTCTATGATGCGATGTGCAAGTCGCGGCTCAGCGAAAACCCGACCCTTCTGATGCTTTTGCTATTCGTCATTCTTGTCGCGATGTCATGGGGTTACAACCAGATCTTCACAGGTCGCGCCGCTCTTTTGCATCTGGGTGCATTTACCGCCACGATCATGACAGCCAATGTGTTCTTCCAAATCATGCCGAACCAGCGCATCGTTGTGGCCGACCTCAAGGCTGGCCGGACACCAGATGCCAAATACGGCAAGATCGCCAAGGTCCGCTCGACCCATAACAACTACCTGACCTTGCCGGTCGTGTTCCTGATGCTGTCGAACCACTACCCTCTGGCCTTTGGCACAGAGTATTCATGGATCATCGCCAGCCTGATCTTTCTGACTGGTGTCACGATCCGACATTACTTCAACACGATGCACAAGACCGGCAAAGGGCCGCATTGGACATGGGCGGTGACGGTTGTGCTGATGATCGTTATCGCATGGCTGTCGACAGTCCGCACCGGCGACACATGGCAGGAAGCCGAGGCGCGGGACCTGACACCCTATGAACAGAAATATGTATCCGCCGCAGGCTTTGACGAGGCCTATAACACGGTGATCGGCAATTGTTCGATGTGTCACGCGCGCGAACCGGCTTGGGGGAACATGCAATGGGCGCCCAAGGGGGTCTTTCTGGAAACCCCCAGCGATGTGGCGCGCCATGCAAGCCAGATTTACCTGCAGGCCGGCGTCAGCCACGCAATGCCGCCGCCCAACGCCGTCCAGATGGACCCCGAGGCACGCGCAACTCTGGTCGCATGGGTACGCGAAGTACGCAGCGGTAGCTAGGGATTACAATTGAAGGGAAGTGGCGGACAGACAGGGATTCGAACCCTGGAGACGGTCTCCCGCCTACACACTTTCCAGGCGTGCGCCTTCGACCACTCGGCCACCTGTCCGTGACGCGGGGTTTAGCCTCAAGTGGCGGGCCTTTGCAAGACCCTAGACATATGTTTGTGCACCCCCTTTACGGCCGCCCCGAGTGCACCTTACAAATAAAGCTTCGATGACGAGGGGCCCGCCCGCATATGCTGCATGATCCGCCGAAAACCGGCAAAGCTGAAAGGCCAAGCGAAACAGCGCGGCTGCAAACCGGTGCATTGCTGATCATTGCTTTTGCTGTTGTGCTATTCTTGCTGGTGCAGGCGCGGTTTGTGCTGATTTCTCTGGCCATCGCGATCATTCTTTTCAGTCTCACAAGCGACGTCATCAACTTCATTGCCCGCCAAAGGATCGGGCCGTTCCGGATCCCGAGTACGCTGGCCAGTCTGGCGGCGATGGTCCTGATTGCGGCCGCTTTGCTGACGCTTACCTCGATCCTTCTGGCGCAAGTGAACACTGTCCTTGTCACGACCCTGTCCTATGCGGAGCGCGCGCCATCCGCTGTTGCATCGCTGTTCGCATGGCTGGGCGAGGATAGCCAACTTGCTGTTTTCAATGCCTTGCAGTCGGTTGATGTCTCCAGCTACCTGCGCGGGGCGGCCAGTCAGGCCAGCGGCATGACCCAAGGGACAGTCCTGATTATCCTCTTCGTGGGGTTTCTCTTTGCCGAGCGCATCTGGTTTGAAACCAAACTTCTCAGCCTTGTCGGGGATACCGCACAAGCCGAGCGTGTGGGCAAGATCATCCAGTCCATCATTCATCGGGTGAACTATTATCTACTGGTCAAGACCCTGATCAGCGCGATCACAGGGGCGATGATCTTTGTATTGGCGCAGGCATTCGGGCTGGGGCTGGCCACGTCGCTTGGGATCATCACATTCGTGCTGAATTTCATCCCCAACATCGGCTCGATCGTCGCAACGGCACTGATTGCGCTGGTTGCGCATGTCGAAATCGGTGACGCCACGACGACCTTGGCGGTTTTTGCCATCGCGGGCGTCATCCAGTTCGTGAACGGCAGCATTATCGACCCGATGTTGATGGGCCGCGCGCTGCGCCTGTCATCCTTTGGGATCATCCTGTCGTTGGCGTTCTGGGGCGCTGTCTGGGGTATTCCAGGCATGTTCCTGTCGGTCCCGATCATGGTGATGTTGCTGGTGGTCTGCAGCCATGTGCCGAACCTGCGCAACGTCGCCGTGCTTTTGTCACGTGAAGGTTTGCCGGAATCCGAGAAAATGCTCGACCAGCCGATCGAACGCGATCTTTTCGGGCAGGATATCAGGCGCGACTAGCGGTTCGGGCGCGGCGCAGGTGGCGGTTTATCCGCAAGGGGTTGACGCGCATAATAGGTCACATCTTCCGTAAAATACTGATAGCTGTCCGCATTATCGATTGCGCGCCGCGCATCGTCGCGCGCCATGCGCGCGCACTCTGTGCGGGAATAGCAATGATCATCGGTCCCCGCCACATGCAGAAAATGCGAGATTTCATGAACGAGTGTCCCTTCGCGGGTCCCGTTGTCCGACCGGCGCGCCCCGGGGCGCAGGGCTGTCAATGGGGGCAGAGTGAAGAAGGCAGGACACAGGTGCATCAAATAAGGCTCATCCGCGTAAACCCAAGCATATTCGCCTTGATTGCACCCGTCTTCGCCGGCGGGGTCGCATTGCGCGGTCACGGCCCCGCCCCGCAGCGCTGTGACCACCGACTTGAGGCTGGCCCTGACACGTTCGGCATTGGCATGGGAATAGTCACCAAACCAACGCTGATAGTCCGATGTATCGCCAACGGCCACCGCAGCCTTCAGTGTCAGGTTCTTGGCTGTGCCAAGAGCGTCATCAATGATCTTGGATTGTTCGGCATTGCAGCCGGCAAAGCGCCCGTCTGCTGCAGCGGGCAGCGCCATGCAGGTCAGAGCTGTCAGAAGGATCGCAAAGCGCCACACAGCCCTACTCCAGATGCAGATAGACACGCCGGTTCTGGCGGCCCTTCTTTTCGATCTTGCCAATGCGCACGCGCCCGATCTCTTGGGTGTTGGCGACATGCGTGCCACCGCAGGGTTGCAGGTCTGCTGTCTCGTCGCCTACTCCGATGCGCACAAGGCGTATCTGGCCGCTCCCGCGTGGTGGCTGGACCGACATGGTCTTGACCAGATCAGGCTGGGCATCAAGCGCGTCATCGGTGATCCATTCCTCGGTAACATCCATATGACATGATATCAGGCGGTTGAGGTCCTCTTCCAAGGCGGCCTTGTCTTGCGGTGCTTCCGGCATATCGAAATCCAGACGCCCCTTGTCAGCCGCGATGGACCCGCCCGACACCGGCAAGGGGATCACCACCGACAGCAGATGTAAGGCAGTATGCACGCGCATGTGCCGGTAGCGACGTTCCCAGTTCAGCAGCTGTGTCACCGCCTGCCCTACCGCAGGCAGGCCTGCAGGTTCGGCGGGGACAAGTACGATCTCGTCCCCTTCCCCTTTGACGGTCGTTGCAATCTCGATTTCGCCACCCTTCCAGCGCAGCCTGCCACTATCGCCCGGTTGCCCGCCGGATGTGGGATAAAAAAGCGCGCCATCCAATACGATCCCGCCCTCCGACGTAATCCGGGTGACCTTGCCTGTGGCTTCGCGGGCATAGGCATCTTTGCGGAAAAGCGGTTCGGTCATGATGGTGTCGCATCCTTCAGCACTTCGGGGTTACGCAGCCAAATATCACGCTGGGCAAATGGAATCTCAATCCCGGCGGCAGCGAATTCTTTGGCGATCGCGTGATTCATCTCGGACTTCGTGACAAGCACATAGTTCACGTCACGCAGAATTGCCCGGATTTCGAAATCAAGCGAATCCGCACCAAAGCCCATGAAGAGCACTGCCGGAGGCGGGTTCATCAGGACAAGCGGGTGGGCCTCGGCAATACCGCGCAGGATTTCGGTGACCTTGTCCACATCCGTGCCATAGGCGACCCCGACAGGCACAATCACACGCCCCACCAGATTACCGCGCGTCCAGTTGGTCACCTGCCCGCTGACCAGATCGGCGTTGGGAATGATGACATCGGTACGATCAAAGGTCTCGATCCGTGTAGAACGCACCGAGATCGCGCGGACATAGCCCATCTGGCCCCCCACCTCGATCCAGTCGCCTTCGCTGATCGGGCGTTCGATCAGCAGGATAATCCCCGAAACGAAGTTCGAGACGATGTTTTGCAAACCAAAACCGATCCCCACAGAGAGCGCACCTGCCACGATCGCAAGGTTCGACAGGTCAATTCCGGCACTGGTGATCGCGACAACCGCGGCAAGAAAGATACCCACATAGCCAAAACCTGCGACAACAGCATTCTGGCCGCCCAGATCAAGCCGTGTGCGCGGCAAAACCGATTTGCGCAATGTGCCCTGAATAAAGCGGGTCAGAATGTAGCCAAAGGCAAAGACCGCAGCGAACACCAGAAAATCCGTGGGCGAGATACGTGTATCACCCAGCGCAAATCCCTCGCGAAACCGCGCCCAGAGTTCTGTCAGGTCATCAACCCGCGCACCCCAGATCAGTGCAAAAATCGGCAAGCTGAGCAGGAACAGCACGAAGCTGACAAAGACAGGGATCAATGCATAAAGACCGCGGAAATCTTCTTCGTTCTCGGGTGCGAGGGTCATCTCGTGAACGATCCGCTGCATCAGGAACAGCAGCCCGATAAGCGCCACCGATAGGATCGCGGGCCCCATTAGGGCCGCACCCGCCGCTGTATAGCCAAAGGCAGACACCAGTGGCGCCACGACCGCGACAACCGTAGCAGCTTTGCCGATATAACCCCGCAAGCGCCCGGTTCCGTCTTCATCGTTTTGCGGCTTGGTCGCGATGACCCGCCCCAGTCTCCAGAATAAAAGGCCCAGCACGACAAGGAAGGGCCATTCGAATGCAGCGAGCGCACCGTCGTCAAGTTCCATCGTGCGCAAGCCCGCGCCGAACAGGGCGCTTATCGCCATGACCCACGCGATCAGGCCACCCAACCGTCGCCCTTTGGCGCGTGTGGCCACATCATAGCCAAGGTATCCGACAGCCTCGCCCGCCGGAAAGACCAGCCGTGACAACCACCATCCGATAATCACGAAAGACCCAGCCATGGGCAACGCTTCGATGATATCGCCACCACGCAGCCCGAAGATATCAAGGGTCTGAAGCGCCTCGGACAACAGAAGAAGCCCGATCAGAGGCACCAACAGTTGCACAATCGAAAGCAACACGCGGATCAGTGGCTGCCAACGCGACGCTTTGCCGGCAAAATTGGCGCGCCACCGTGTCACGATACGCCGTCCCGTCCCCAAGAGGCCGATCGCGGCGATAAACAGCACCAAGGCGCGCGGCAACGCATCCACAAATTGCCCCGATCCCCACTTTGTTGAGAATCCGGCCGCGATCTCGACGCTGATAACCTCGACCAAGCCCCAAACCGCAGCAACAGCACCCGCCATATGTGCGGGGTTCAGCGGCGATGGCCCGCGCACCGTCAATTCACTGGTCTGCCGCTGCAATGCCTGTGTATCAAGCTCATTGATCAGGCCGTTGACCCGTGCATGTGCTTCTTGGGCCAGCAGACGTGGCGCCATCAAATCGTTGCGCTGCGCAATAAGTGCAGCACGGCGGGCCGCGACAGTTTCGGCCTCTTCGCCGCTCTCCGGGCCCGGCCCCAAGGCCGCAAGCTGTGAGTCCACCGTTTCCAAGCGCCCGGCATTGATGTTCGAACGGCTTAGAAACTCGTCCCGCCAAACGACAAGTTCGGCGCGTAACCGACTGATTGCAAACACCGATAGGTCATCGCGCGCGGCAAGCTCCTCAGCCCTGCGGGCCATCCGTTCAAACGCCTCTTCCTCGGTCACAACCGCTTCGGTCTCTGGCAGGGGTTGTGCCACAGCCATCACAGGCGACACCACGGCCCACAGGCAGAGCAGGATAAAGGCGATGAACCTCTGGATCATGCGTCTTCAAACACCGCAGGCAGATCAACCCCGGCTTCCATCCAGTCCGGCGTCGGCAAACCTTTTTCACGCAGGAACGCCGGGTTGAAGATTTTCGATTGATAGCGCGTACCATAGTCACACAAGACCGTTACAATGGTGTGCCCCGGCCCCATGTCGCGCGCCAGACGGATCGCCCCTGCGATGTTGATGCCGGTTGAGCCGCCCATGCAGAACCCTTCGTGCCGCAAGAGGTCGAAAATAATCGGCAACGCCTCGGTGTCGGGGATCTTGTAGGCAAAATCAGGGGTAAAGCCTTCGAGGTTGGCAGTAATTCGCCCCTGCCCGATCCCTTCGGTAATGGAATTGCCCGCTGGTGGCACCTCACCGGTGTACAGCTTGTAGAGACCCGACCCGTCAGGATCAGACAATCCGACTTTCACGCCCTTTGGCTGCAAGACATGCCCCACACCCGCAAGCGTGCCGCCAGAACCGCAGGCACAGGTAAACCCGTCGATCTTGCCGTCCGTCTGCGCCCAGATTTCGGGGCCTGTTGTCTCGATATGCGCCTGCCGGTTGGCGATATTGTCAAACTGGTTGGCCCAGATCGCACCGTTCGGCTCGATTTCGTTCAGCGCCGCAGCCAGTCGGCCCGAATATTTCACATAGTTGTTGGGGTTCGCATAAGGGACCGCCGGCACCTCGACCAACTGTGCACCTGCCACACGGATCATGTCCTTCTTTTCCTGGCTTTGCGTTTCGGGGATCACAATGACCGTCTTGAAACCCATCGACGCCCCGACCAGAGCCAAACCGATTCCGGTATTGCCTGCTGTCCCTTCGACGATGGTTCCGCCCGGCTTCAGATCACCGCGCGCGATGGCGTCCTTGATCATAAAGAGCGCCGCACGATCCTTGACGGACTGACCGGGATTAAGAAACTCTGCCTTGCCCAGAATGGTACAACCCGTTGCCTCGGAGGCTGCGCGCAATTTGATCAAGGGTGTGTTGCCAACTGTCGCGGCAAAATCGGTCTTCATGGTCATGTCACGGCCCTTTCAATCAGTTGCATTCTGTGTAGGACCGCGACGGCCCAACATCAAGCCGACAACGGCTTAGCCCAAAGCGCGCAGCCGATCTTTGTGACGCAACACCCAGTGCAGCAGAAAAAGCGCCGGACCGGTTGCAATTTCACCGCTGTCCGCAAGCGCCAAAGCATCATCAAATGTCATCGGATGCAGGCGCAGATCTTCCGCCTCGTTCGCAAGACCGCCAAGATAGCTGGTCAGATCAGGCAGATCGCAAAGCCCCACGTAAGAATAAAAGTAGTCCGTGCTTGCCCCTGGCGAGACATAGAACTGCCCAGCAGGCACCAACGCCTCGACTGTCAGCCCCGCCTCCTCACGGCACTCGCGCAAGGCCGCATCCTCTGGCGTTTCTCGGGCATCGATGATCCCTGCGACAGGTTCCAGCATCCATGGATTCGGATCATGGCGCAGACGCGGGCCAACGCGGGCCTGTTCAACCAGCAGAACGCGATCACGGGCGGCGTCATAGGGAAGCACAATGGCGGCATCCACCCCGTAAAAGCCTTCACGCACCAGCGGCCCCATCAGGCTACCATCAAAGCGCTTGTGCGTCACATCTACGGATTGCAGCCGAAAGAAACGTCCCTGCGGCGGGCGGGCCCTATCGATCGTGAAATCCTGCGGGTTTGCCGCATAGCGCCGCACAGCCGGGGCCGCGCTTGCCCTGTGTTTTGACCAGGCCCGCGCCTCGATCATGGGCCACATCGTCCGCAACTGGGCAAAGCCGGGCAGTGGATCGTGCGCGAACACCTCGGTCGCGGCCAGAATTGCAGGGGCGAGATGACTGGCCTCCCAGTCTTGCAGCGACCATGTCCCCTCGCCGGCTTGGACGTCTTCGGGAGGCAGATAGCACCATACCGCGCACGTGCCAGCATCCGTGTCGACTTCAATCTCGACCAGACGATAGCCAAAAGCCCCTTCATAGAGGTTGAGGCGCGCCATTTCGGTCTCGTTCAGCCCTTGGTAAACGAGGCCCTCGGCCACGGCGCCTTCCTGTGCTGCAATAAAAGGAACGACGTCGTCCTTGACCGGAGTGACCGCATAGCCGGACAATTTCGCGCCTTGACCGACAATCCCCTTGCGGCCCGATACCGCAGACATCAAGCCTTGCGAGCGCAAGGTCCCGTAAACAAAAAGGTCCATTCTCAGGGGAAACGCTGCCCAAAGTATTCGGTCGCCCACGCACAGACGACCCCCCCGATCAGCAGCGTTGCGATCAAGGTGGTATCCGCAAACATGGCACCGAATTCAATCATCTGGTTGAAGACATCGATGACCGCTTCCATCGTTCCGTCCCGATAGCGGTTTCCCAACGCGTTCGCGATCATCTCGTTGAAGGCGACGGCGAAAATGGAACAGAACGCCAAGGCAGCCGCAGAGGTCAGCCCGATCCCGATTGCAGGGTTATAACCGCGCCCGGCCCGGCTGCCACACACCCGCCAGCCGACCACTAGACCGATAAAGCTGACCACCGGAAGCCAATAGGTCGGCGCATTCGCTTCGGGGAAAAACGGCACGGTCAGTCCGGCGATATACCATCCGAACAGACCAAAAATCACTGCACCTGCAAGACGTCCGGCTGTGGGCATGTCACTGCGTCCTTATGTTGACGCGCACCGCCTCGGTTTATTGAGGCCGTGTCACGGTAATCTGTGTCACGTCACAGTTTCGGCTATCAAATGTCGCGGCACAAGAGGTCAGATAAAAATCCCACATCCGCTTGAAGCGTGCGTCAAAGCCCAGAGCGGCAACCTGATCCCATTTTTCATTGAAAGTTTCGTGCCAGCGGCGCAGCGTCAAACCGTAGCTTTTGCCGAACTCGATAGACCCCTTCACATTTAATCCAGCTTTTTCAACCTCTTGTCGCAAGACAGTCGGGCTGGGCAACATGCCACCGGGGAAGATGTACTTCTGGATAAAGTCCACGCCCTTGCGGTAAGCTTCCCAGCGTTCGTCTTTGACAGTGATGATCTGAAGTGTTGCGTTCTTGCCCGGTTTCAGGCGTTCGCGCACGGTTTCAAAGTATGTCGGCCAATATTGTTCGCCGACTGCTTCGAACATTTCGATGCTGGCAATACCGTCATAGACACCCTTTTCATCGCGGTAGTCCTGCATCTTGATCTCGACCATGTCGGACAATCCGGCCTTTGCGATCCGTTCGACGGCATAGTCGTGTTGTTCCTTGCTGATTGTCAGGCCCGTGACCTTCAGTCCGCGTTCTTTGGCGGCATACTCTGCAAATCCACCCCATCCACAGCCGATCTCCAGCACGTGATCACCTGCTGTTGCGCCCATCTGGTCAACCATGCTGGCGTATTTGGCAGTTTGCGCGGCTTCGGTGCTTTCCTGACCTGTCTTAAAGATCGCCGATGAATAGGTCATCGTGTCATCCAGCCACAATCCGTAAAAGTCATTGCCCAGATCGTAGTGATAGCTGATATTCTTGCGGGCCTGCGTTTTCGAGTTGCGCTGCATCCAAAACCGCACCCTTTCGTAGAGTTGGATCAGCTTTTGGGCGGGGAAACCGTCATAGATGTGGTCAGCGTCGTCATGCATGAAGTCCATGACCGCCATCAGGTCGGGCGTGGTCCACCAGCCGTCAAGATAGGCTTCCGAAAAGCCCATATCGCCTTCGCGTACGGTCCGCGCAAAAAGATCGGCATTATGCACATGGACCTCTGCGACATAACCGGGTTGGGAGCCTTCTGCGCGAAAGCGGCGCCCATCAGGCAGAATAATATCAACGCGGCCTTTTTGCAGGTCCTTGACCTGATCAAACACGCGGGCGAAATAGCGCGGAAGTCCGGTTTGGCCCTCGGTACTGGTTAAAATCATCGATATTCCTGTCGTCTTGTCATCACGTGTGACCGCTTGTCGCCACTTCTGTGAAGGGCAAATTAACCTTTGATACGACGAAGTCACGGAAAACGTTTCAAAATAGTTTCCCTGACCTTACGGAAATCAGAACCCGCGGTTCTCATAGGCGTGCAAAGCACGCTTGCGTCCTTCGTCAGCGGGAACAATCGGGTCGGGATAGCGATCCTGCGCCGTCATGCCCCATCGCAGCGGTATCATATCATAATATGACAAGGCTGTCGCGCTGGGGGTCTTGGTGCCTTCGGCAATCCATTTTCTGACATAGGTGCGGTCCTTGTCGAACTTGTCAAGCTGGGTCACGGGGTTGAACACCCGAAAATAGGGTGTCGCATCCGGCCCCGACCCTGCCGACCATTGCCAGCCCATGGCATTGCTGCACGGATCCCAGTCGATCAGGCAATCGGCGAACCAGTCCAAACCGATTTTCCAGTGACACAGAAGGTGCTTCGTCAGATAAGATGCCACAATCATGCGGCCTCTGTTGTGCATGGTCCCGGTTACATACATTTCCCGCATGGCCGCGTCGACAAACCGGATGCCCGTGCGTCCGCGTTTCCAGGCCACCACTTCAGGGCGGGCCTCATCGGTATTCCACGGGAAAGCGTCCCAATCCTCTTTCCAGTTGTCTGTGGTGATGCGGGGCGTGTGATAGGCCAGATGATAGGCAAACTCGCGCCAGACCAGTTCTTTCAGGAATGTCTCGGCATCGGCCTTGCCGTCATGCAACGCGCGCCAGCCAGCGTGCCAGCATTTCCGCGGGCTGATTTCGCCGTAGGTCAGGTTTTCCGACAGCCCCGAGGTGCCATCCACGGCTGGCAAATCGCGGTTCTTGACGTAATTGACGACTTTGTTGGCAATAAACGCCCCCAAACGATGCGAGGCGGCCGTTTCACCCACCGTACAATGGGACATCAGAATATCCGCGCCGCGCTGCATGGCCGCCCCCATCTGCCAATCTGAGAGATCATCAGAGGCAGGCCAGCTGTCAGGCGCGGGGATCGTGGCGGGGGTTGGCAGCGCGTCGGGCACTTCGTTGTCACGCACGGATTTCCACATCGGCGTATAGACTTTGTAGAACCCGCCGGTCTTTGTCTCGACCGTCCAGGGCTCGAACAGCACATGGCCTTTGAAGCTCTGCGCCTCCACTCCGTCTTCCTTCAGCGCCGCTTTCACCGCCGTATCGCGCGCGCGATGCGCCGGATCATACATCCGCGACCAGTAGACAGCCCCCGCCCCTGTCTCGGCAATCAGATCGCGCAACACCGTCAGCGCATCCCCACGGCGCAGGATCAAACGGCTGCCTTTTTCCTGCAACGCCTTCGCCAGATCACCCACCGACAGCCCTAACCGCATCTTCGGCGCCGCACCAAGGGTCTCAGTCAGTTCATCATAAATGAAAACCGGAATAACCGGACGACCCGCCGCGACGGCCGCCGACAACGCTTCATGATCGCCAAGGCGCAGATCGCGCCGGAACCACATCAGAATGGGGGATTTGCTCATCAGACCTCCGCGCAGGACGGCTTGCCTGCTTTATAGCACCTGATCTAGCGCCCCCATCAGCGCGTCAACCTCGTCTTTGGTGGTGTAATGCACGAAACTGACGCGCAACACCCCTTTGGCGGGGTCGACACCCACCGCAGACAGTGGGCGCTGTGCATAAAAATCACCGCCCCCCGCCATGATGCCATGTGGGGCCAGCTTCGCGGCTGTCTCCTCTGCATCCGCCTCCAACGCCATCGCAACGGTGGGTGCGCGGCGCAGAGCGTCCGCAGGACCGATAAGCCGCACCGAATTCTTCGCAGACACATAATCCAGCAAGGGCTGCAACAGTGCCACCTCTTGCGCGCGCATCAGATCATGGGACTTGCGCGCGGCATCCGCCCCTGTGCCACCGCCATGATGCACAGACATCGCCT
>CAZTKF010000005.1:76648-79533 GCA_964614205.1 uncultured Loktanella sp.
GACTTGCGCGCGGCATCCGCCCCTGTGCCACCGCCATGATGCACAGACATCGCCTCAAAATAATCAGCCATGCCCGCACTGGCCGCAACCTGCGCATGGTCAGGACCCGCAGGTGTGAATCGCTTATAAAGGCTGTCACCGTTGAAATGGTGCCCCTGATTGGGCAGCGCCATGCCCCAGTCCTCACGGATCACCATGATGCCTTGATGGGGGCCGTAGGTCTTGTAAGCACTGAACAGATAGACATCGCACCCCAGCGCGCCCACATCAGCAAAGCCATGCGGCGCATAGGATACGCCATCCACACAGGTCCGCGCGCCCGCAGATTTCGCCAAGGCGCAGATGCCAGCCACATCATTGATCGCACCCACAACATTCGAGCAATGCGGGAACACCACAAGCGCCACATCCCGCTCCAAGAGCTTGGCAAGGTCATCAAGGTGCAACTCGCCCATCTCGGGATCAATCCGCCACTCAAGGATATTGACGCCATCCTCAGCCAACCGCCGCCACGGGCCGCTATTGGCCTCGTGGTCCTGATTGGTCACAACAATGCTCTGGCCCGGCTTGATCCATTTGCGCACCGCTTGTGCCAGCACATAGGTATTCTGCGTGGTCGAGGGCCCAAAAGACACCTCATGCGTGGCAACCCCCAGCATTTCCGCCAAACGCCTGCGCGCCTCGTCCATCTCCTCGCCACCCAGGCGCGACGCCGCATAGGGCGCATAGGGCTGCACTTTGCGTTCGGTGTAAAACCGACACAGGCGGTCAATCACCTGTCGGCAGGTATAGGACCCGCCAGCGTTTTCAAAAAAGGCCTGTCCCTGCAATGAAGGCTGGTCAAAGGCGGGAAATTGGGCGCGCACCCATGCGATATCTAGTGTCATGCGCATATGGATACGAAAAAGGCCCCGATGCGCAAGCACCGGAGCCAATCATATTCATGCCGCAAGCAGTTTATTCGGCGGGAACACCTTCATCCGCCACGGTCGAAGCGACACCCGCCGCAACGCGGTGGCTGTCCCGCCAGATACCCTTGATCAGGGACAGGCCCATCAACACCATGACAAAGCTGAAGGGCAGTGCGCCAATCACCATGGCTGTCTGGATTGCCCCCAGACCACCTGCGATAATCAGACCGCCAACAACCAGCGCCAGTGCCGCACCCCAGAACAGGATATGCGGGCGCGCCTTCGGGCCTTCGTCACCGGCCGCGTTGATCGTGTTGATGATCAGCACAGCCGAGTCAGCAGAGGTCACAAGATAGGTCAGCAGCAGGATCACAACGATGACAGACATGATCCATGCCAAGGTCGGCTGCAGGATGACAGCAAGCATCGCAAAGAGCTGGTCAGACTGCCCGGCCCCCGTGATCGCGCCATTTGCATCGCCGTTCAGTTCCAGATCGATGGCTGTGCCACCCACCAGTGCGAACCAGACAAAGCACATGACCGCAGGAATGATCAGCGCGCCCAGCACGTATTCACGCACTGTCCGTCCGCGCGAAATGCGCGCAAGGAACACGCCAACAAATGGCGCAAACGCGATCCACCAGGCCCAGTAGAAGATGGTCCAGCCACCCTGCCACCCGGCCAGCGCATCGCCCTGCTCTGTTCCATCTGCAGCCCAGACAGTGAAGATGTTGCCGGGGATCGAAACGATATAGTCCCACATCCCGACAAACAGCGCAGTCAGACCAAAGAAAGTCGACCCGAAGACGATAAAGAAGGCGAGGATAAAAAAGCTTAGTCCCATGTTGATGTTGGACAGCCACTTGATGCCTTTGCCCACACCTGAAAGCGCCGAAAGCGTCGAAGCCCCCATGATCACCAGCAATGCCACAATGATTGCCAACGTCGAGGATGACTGCTCTCCGGCGGCGTTCGTGGTGTAAAGCCACTCGCCAAAGCCGATCCGGTAGAGGCCCGAGATAAACTGTTCGACACCGAAACCCAGTGTTTGCGCGACGCCAAGAACGGTCGCAACAACGGCCACAACGTCAACGGCGTGCCCCACCGGACCTGACAGGGTCTTGCCGAACAATGGCGTCAGGCCGGAACGGATCGTCAGAGGCAAACCGCGGCGGTACGAGAAATAGCCCAAGGCCAGACCGACGATCGCATAGGATGCCCACGCCGCGAGCCCCCAATGCGTAAAGGACCAGACGTAGGCCGCGCGCACGTTATCTGCGGTGCTGCCGGTGGTTTCGCCCATGATCGTCGACGGGTTCGACGCCCAGTGATACATCGGCTCGGCCGTGGCAAAGGTGAGCATGCCAATCCCGATACCCGCACCGAACATCATGGAAAACCACGAGAAATTCGAGAACTCGGGCTGGTCATCGGGCATGCCCAACTTCAATTTGCCGGCAGCCGGCCAAAGCGCGAGCCCCAGACACAGGATCACAAAGAACGCCATCACATAGACATACCAGTAGTTGAAAGAGGCAAGGATAAAGCCATTGATCCCCCCCAGGACTGATGCGGCCTGATCGGGAAAGGCGACCGCCCAGATAATCAGCGCGCCAACCAAAATCTTGGCTGTGATTGTCACGTCCTTTGTAAAACCGCGGTAAAAACCGCTGTCTGCCGTTTTGATCGGCAGGTCCATTAATGGTGGCTTAGGTGCCATGCTAATTTCCCCTGTTGCTTATTTATTGTGCGAACAGGCTACACGACTTCGGCCCTGACCTAAACCGCTAAGCGGCGAAAATGTTTCAAAAGCGACATGGGGCCCTTGCCGCAGCGCAGCACGAAGGCCTTATTTTAAAAAGAGATGCCGCCAACTCTGGTAAAATCGACGGCGCAGATAGTTCGTTTGCGACACTTCGTCAGGCGTTGACGTCAACCACGACGCGCCCCTTGACCTGCCCCTTCAGGATACCG
>CAZTKF010000006.1:0-79409 GCA_964614205.1 uncultured Loktanella sp.
AACATCTTGAGGTTCGCTTCGTAGCTGCGCTGCGCCTCGCGGGCGTCAGCGATCTCTATCAGGAGGTTCACATTGGACCCGTCATAATGACCTGTGTCATCGGCCAGAGGATGTGCCGGATCATAAATGCGCGCCAAGTCTGACTGGTCCAGCCGCAAGCGCCCCGCCGCGACTGCGCCTGTAGGTCGCCCGCGATCGACCACTTCTTCAAAGGTGATCGCCTTCCGCCGGTACCCGGGGGTATCGGAATTCGCGATATTTTCGGACACGTGACGCAGGCGATTTGCCTGCGCCTTCATCCCGCTGGTCGCAACGGAAATGGCATCGCTGAAGTCAGTCATCGCGCGTCCCTAGCCTCTGCCCAAGCTGGTGCGGAGCACCGTCATAGCGTGGCGATAGATCGTCAGTGCACGGTTGTGTTCACGGCTGACCTCGACGCTGTGCAGCATTTCTTCTTCAATCGATACGGTATTGCCATTGGGGGAGGCGTCACCACGCGCCGATTGATGCAATTCGATAGCAGGCTGGGCACCGCTGCCGCCAAGATGACCGGGCCGGGTGACCCGCATGTGCATGCTGGCGCCACCTGAATAGACATCCTTGAACGCCGGGATGGCCTGAGCCTGAAAACTGGGGGTGTCTGCGTTTGCGATATTGCGCGCGACGACAGCCTGCCGTGCACCGGCGTGACGCGCCATCGCGCCCGCTGTCTGGAATAGATCCAGGGAATTATACATCGGGGATTCTCCCTCGCTTGGTTTCAACGAAGGATTAAGGGTGATTCCTTAAGAAGAAGTGTGTGGCATTTGATTGGACCCTCTGAATGCAAGAAAACCTCATAGACCGGATGCGTGTTTCGATTGAACGTCTCACACATGTCCACAAGGCCGGGCACGTTATCGGGGTCTCTGCCGGCAACGTGCAGTGTGCTTGTGCAAAAGGTGATGCGCGCGTCGGCGATCATGCAATCGTTCACACAAAGGCACGCAAGCGCATCGGTGAAGTTGTGAAACTTGATCAAGTTGGCGCGCATTTGCTTATGGATGGTGCAACTGATGGTGTGTCCATTGATGATCCTGTTGTCTTTCAAGCCGCACCGGTCTTTGCGCCAAGCGTTGACTGGATTGGTCGGGTGATCGATCCTGATGGCAAGCCGCTTGATGGCCGACCCTTGTTGCAGGGTGCGCAGGTGCGCGACATCAATGCGCCGCCGCCCTTGTCGCATAACAGGCGCGGGTTGGGGCCACGCCTGGAAACCGGTATGGCGGTTTTCAATACATTGCTGCCATTGGTGCGGGGGCAGCGGATCGGGCTGTTTGCGGGGTCAGGTGTTGGGAAATCGACGCTCTTGGCTGACTTGGCCCGTGGTGTTGATGCTGATGTGATAATCATCGCGCTTGTAGGGGAACGGGGGCGCGAAGTAGGGCATTTTGTCCAGCATGTGTTGGGCACCGAGGGAATGAAGCGCGCAATCGTCGTCGCGGCAACGTCTGATACCGGTCCGCAGGTTCGTCGGCGCTGTGCGCTCTCGGCGATGACCGTGGCGGAATCGTTTCGCGATGCAGGACGGCATGTGCTGTTGCTGATCGATTCTGTAACGCGCTTTTGCGAGGCGCATCGGGAACTGGCGGTGGCGAGTGGTGAAGGAGCCGCCCTGCGCGGCTACCCTGCCTCCACAGGGCCAGCAATCGCACGTCTTTGCGAACGCGCTGGTCCGGGCGCGGCCGGGTCTGGTGATATCACGGCTGTGTTTTCGGTATTGGTTGCGGGCTCTGACATGGAAGAACCCGTTGCCGATATGCTAAGGGGCGTCCTGGACGGTCATATTGTTCTGGACCGCGATATTGCAGAGCGTGGCCGGTTTCCTGCGGTGGACGTGGTTCGGTCTGTTTCGCGGGCTCTGCCCGAAGCCGCTAGCGACAAGGAAAACGAACTTATTGCAAAGGCTCGTGGACTTCTCGGGACTTACGCGCGCTCGGAAATGATGGTGCAAGCGGGGTTATATGTGCCGGGTTCTGATCCGATGCTTGATGCTGCGATCAGTGCGGCACCTGCCTTGGATGGATTCCAGTCAATCAAGGACAAACGTGGCACTCTGGCCCATTTTGCAAAACTGCGGCAGGCGATAGCGCCGTCACCGATGCGGCCGGATGTGACCTAACTGCAAGCGGACTAGCCTGAAAGGCGGGGCGCGGATTGCAGCAATGCCAAAGCTGACGACGCCGCCGTCGTGGCAGCAAGACTGTTTGCTTCTGACCGGATCAGGAAAAGCCGGATCAGCTTTTCCTGCTGCGCGGGTGACGCGATTTCCTTGATGTCATCGGTCCCAAAGACGGATCGACCGCGTTCCTGAAATATCTCAAGCTGCCTGTCGATATCAATGCCGGCGACCGCCTCCGGCAAGCCGAGTGCGGTCTGAAAGACCGCACGCAATGGTGCGCTTCCCATCATCGCGAACCACCGACCGTTGTTTGTCGCATTGCCGGCCATGACGTCTGCAATGCCAGACCTGACATTGCTGGCAAGACGCAGGTCATTGTTTTGTGCGCCGATGGCCTGAGCAAATTGTTGGCTTTCGAATCTTTGAATGATCTCTGCTGGAAAGCGGCTCAACACTGTACGCGGCACGGGGCTGTCGCCAAAGCCGAATGCACGGCTAAACGCGGCATAGCGATTGTCGGCAAGGCGGTTGGCGAGGGCATCTTGCGCTTGGGTTCCATCCTCAAGGATTTTCCTGATGAAGGCGCGGTTGTTGATGTCGGCGTCCAGACCAAAGGCACCAAGCGCAACGGCAAGCAACCGCCGGTCGTTCACCAGGTCATTTGCGCTGCTTATGCTGCTGATGTTTTCGCGGAAATAATCGGTCTCCCGTTGGATAGGTTGGCTCTTGGCGAGTTGCGCCTGCTGGGCATCCGCTGTGCGTTCAAGAAAACGCCATCCGGGATAGCCGGTCAGTGGCAAGACCGGTTGAAAGGTCATTGCTGCACGCTTCCCAACAACCGCGCCTCGCGCTGCAGAAGATTGCGGAGAGATTTCAAGGCCCGATAGAAATCCAGCCGCACCACAGCCTCTGTGGCACGATCAAGGTGGGTGCGGCTGTCATCGTCGCGCAGTGCTTGGCTCAATTGTTCGATGCCGCGCAGTATCTGAAGCTTGGCGTCATCCTGTGCCACGTCCCCGGACAGCACCAGTTGCGCGATGTAGCAGACGCGCCGCACCGGTGTGTTGACCTCGTCTGGACGGATCGCGTCACGCAGCCGCAGGATATTCGCATTGGGTGTCAGGATGGAAAGGCGGCTACGACGGTCGCCGTTCTCGATGACTGCGCCATTTACCAGGACGCGCTCTCTGGGATTTAGTTTGAGGACAAGGCCTGACATCACAATGCCTCCTGTCCGTTGAGGCCCTTGAGTATTGCCATGTTGATATCAATGAGGGCACGTGCATCGCCCTTGCCGTGAATGACTTTCTGGCTGTGATGGGCGGTAAATTCGGCCAGGTAGAAAATCTGGGCCCGCAACTCTTTCGGGAGCGCATTACCTTGATCTGCCACGTCAACGGCCATGGTTGTCCACATACGCCGATTATCATGAATCGCAGCCATCAAGGTGGGAAAGTCGGGTTCTGGCATTTTGCTCAGCCGTTCAAGACGCGATGTGATCTGACTGATGAGTTGTGCTTCAACAGAGCGGGTCGTCCGCACCGCATTCTGGTTGGGGGCATAGGCTTGTCTGGCTTGTTCAATGACGTTCACGCGTGGTCCTTTCCGGCGCAATATGGAACGAGGCCCGATTTTATCGTGGCCATGAAGAAGGTGGCGCCAAGGGCATGGCGCCACCACGCAGTTTTACCGGAACAGCGACAGGATCGTCTGTGGCGCCTGGTTTGCAATCGACAGTGACTGCACACCCAACTGCTGTTGTACCTGAAGGGCCTGCAGGCGCGCTGACGTCTCTTCCATGTCGGCATCGACCAATGCGCCAATCCCGGCGCGCAGGGAATCTGTCAGCTTTGAAATGAAGTCGGATTGCGTTTCAATTCGCCCTTGGCTTGAGCCAAACTCGGCTGCCGCATCAATCGTTGTGTCGATGTAGGTTTCGATGTTTGCAAGGGCAGCGGCCACGCCATCATCCGTTGTCACGTCCAACTTGTCGAGGCCAACCAGACCACCTGTCGCGGTTCCGCCGGCAGCTCCTGCATCAGTCAGGGTCTGTGCTGCGCCATCGTTATCGATTTGCAGGATCCATGCGCCGGATGTCGTGTCCTGTCGTACACGCGTCGAGATATTTTCAATGCCAGCGCCATCAATAACGGTCTTCAATCCACGCGCCACATCTTCAAAAGTCTCATTTGGACCAGCGATGTAGTCATAGTTTACACCCCCGATGCTCGCACGATAGCCATCGCCTTCGGCGACACCGGCTGTTGTCGAGAATTCAAGTTCGGAGGCACGTGCATTGATTGTTTGCGTGTTTGTTGTCGCGGCAGCGGCCGTGACACCATTGGCCTGAAGCGCGAAGGTTGCCGCGCCGTTGCCGCTGGTATTGACGGTGACATCGTCGAACTTCGATGTGGAACTGATGCTGATGACAGACGCAGCGACAGATGCCGAGATATCTTCGATTCCGGCTGCGTTGATCGCTGCAGTCAGACCTGCGGCCAGGTCGTCGGTTGCCGTAGTTGTTGTTGTGAAGCTTACCGTTTCACCGGAGACCTGGAAATTATAGGTCTGACCGGCGACAATTGTGCCTGCAACCGTTGCTTCCAGAACGTTTGCACCGTTCGAGAACGCATCACCCGTACCATCGGCAGCAAGGTTGCCGCCCAATGTCGTTGTGACGTTCGCATCAAGTGCAGCACCTGTGCCATAAACGCCCGCTTCCGTGCTCAGGTCTTGTCTGGCGACGGTAATATTGGAAGATGTGACGGTGCCATCACTTGCCCGATCGAGTGATGACAGGATATTCACGCTGTCAGTGCCGGACAGCATGTTCAGGCCATTGAACTGCGCTGCCCCGACCACAGAAGCGATTTGATCTGTAATTGCATCGACATCCGCCTGGAGTTTTGTGCGATCAACGTTTTCACCCTGCGCAGCGACAATTTTCTCTTTCATGTCATTGAGCAGGTCGGTCACGGTTTCAGCGCCGTTTCGGGCGACGGCAACTGATGATTCACCCAACGAAAGGCTTTCCGAGATTGCCTTGAAGCCTTTGACGTCGGATTCCATCACCTTGGAAATCGCCCAGACGGCCGAGTTATCCTTGGCCGAGGCGACGTCTTTGCCAGTCGAAATCATCGCCTGGGTCTTGGAAAGGTCGTTGTTGATGGATTTCAGAGTTTGCAGCGCGACCATCGCGCTGTTGTTGGTTAGAATACTGGACATTATTTATGGCCCTTTGTGTATGGCGCTTTGCACCGGGTTGGTTTGGAAATCCGTAGATTTTCTACGGGTGGAAGCGTCATTCTGACGAACATCATCGATCGCATTGGATCGATGCGCCGTTCTTGGCGATACCCATAGATAGACCAATCCAGCCTGAACAACCTGTTAACCGCGCCACCCGAAATGTAGCAAATTTGACTGAAATCACGCCTTTTTTTCGAGATTGCGCTGATGCTTCTGAGCCAATTCGACGCGGCCTGAATGATCGTAGATGCTCAGGCTGTTCTGCACATTCTGGAGCGCTCTGAGGCGCTCACCGGCAGCGGCGACACCCTTGATTGCTGCGCCAAGCAGTATCTGGTTCTCTGACATCTTTTGGCGAATCGGCCGCAACATGTCGGGGGTAGCATGTAACCTTGCCAATTGACCGAGTAGGTCTTCCTTCTGCTGTACAAGGCCCCCCAGGGTTTCAAAGTCGGCTGACATCAATGCCTGCCTTTCAAGGTCGAGCGTTTCATGAAGTTGGGTGATCGGTGTTTCAGGCAAGGCTGCGCACCTTCATCGCTTCAAACAGGGCCTCGGCCAGTCCGATTCCTCCCGCGTTTGCCATTTCTTCTGCCTGAGCATCACGTAAGAACGAGGAGAAATGTTCTTCGCCTTCACCACCGCCAAAGGCTTCTCTAGGTGCGCCGACGCCAGCAGACTTCAGCATTTCAGCCAGAAACGTTGCCTCCATCTTTTGTGCGGCATCACGCAGTCTTTCGTCAGCATTGACATAGTCTGGCAAGGCGGCAACGGGCCGTGGCGGGGGTAGGTCAGGGATCATGGTCATCGGGTTCTCCGGGTTCTGTTCACCAGAGAATGACCGACAGTCCTAAACATTCAGTAAGTTTTTTGCGTCACAAACCGGTCTGGAACTGATGCGACCGGAGACCCGATGATTCTTTCGATAGTTACAGAGCCGGGAATACCCGCCACCCAACACGCTAGAACACCCCCCGTGCCCGACGAAGGCGCGCTTGCTGGCACGTTTGATGAACTGATGGCGCCGCCAGGTGCTGCTGCGGAAGAAGTGGCAGACACGGTACCGATAGACATTCGTGCTGCCCTGCCCGCATTGCCAGAGGCATCTGATCCAGCGCCTGATCAGGGGGGCGCGGAAGACGCGCCGCTGGTTGCGGCATTGATTGTGCCCAATGTGACAAAGGGTTCGAAGTCCGGTGCTGAAGTCACGCTTGTAGCGCCTCAAGAGACCGTTCCGGGCGATGCGCCATCGGTGACACCCCCGCCTGAGGATAGGAACGCCGCACGCGATAGCGCACACCACCATGGCGCGCGAGGCCGAGAGCTCCTTACGCGTGCTGGCATAACCGATCCGCCGCGCGCTTCAGTTGCACAAGCCGTCGTGGAGGGGCGCCTGCCAAGACCACCTTTGCCAGATCACGTGCAATCACGGATCGCTGCAGCTGGAGATGCCCCGCCGCATTCCGCGGCTTTATCAGCTACGGACAGGACAAAAATGCCAATTTCGGTTAGGGAAGCCGGCTTAAAGCCGCCGGATGTGCCGCTGCCGGACCAAGCGCCGCGGCAACGGCGTGACGCTGTGCTGCCCACAGTTGTGGCAGATGAAGATGGCAAAGTGACAGCACGGGGCTCGCCCGCTGTGCCCCACCCGATCAGCGCTCAGGCGCAGCTTGGCGGACAGCCGCAGGTCGAAATTCTCAAGGAAACGCATAGGAAGTTGGACGCTGAGTTGACTATGTCTCCTGCCTCAGCTGAACGGCATGTATCGACCCCGGGTTTACAGGGAACGGCGCCTGCAGCCACATCGCCCGACACCGCCCGACATGCCGCGGCACAAATTGCTGTGGCTATCACCAGCAATCCCGGAAAACCGACAGAAATTGCCCTGAACCCCGAAGAATTGGGGCGGGTGCGGCTGAGGTTATCAGCCACCGAAGGTGCGATCACACTGCACGTCATGGCAGAGCGACCAGAAACGCAAGACCTGCTGCGCCGACACATGGACGTGTTGGCGCATGAGTTTCGCCAGCTTGGCTACACATCTATTTCATTCTCATTCGGGGAGCAAAAACGAGAGCCGCATTCCGAAGCGGCTCTGCCCGAAGAGCTTCCCGAGTTAGAAGCCCCGGATATACCTGACACGCCAGCGAGCCAGCCGGACCAAGGTAGATCCGGTCTCGATCTACGCATTTAGGGACACATTATGGAAATCACCCAAACGACACAGCGTGCAGCGACCACCCCATCTCAGGCAGGATCATCCCCTGCTGCGCAGATCAGTTCGGACTTTGAGGTCTTTCTGAAGATGCTGACGGCCCAAATGCAGTATCAGGATCCGCTAAATCCCATCGATTCGACTGACTATGCAACACAGCTTGCAACGTTTTCAGGTGTCGAGCAGGCGGTCCTGACGAATGATTTGCTCAGATCCCTGACCGTTCAGATGAATGCTGGCGGATTGGTTGATATGGCGGCCCTTGTTGGCAAAGAGGTGCGCGCTGCAACACCTGCGCTTTTCGACGGTCAACCGCTAACGCTCTATCCAAGTGAGCGTACAGCAGCAGACACTGCAGAACTTGTCGTGCGTAATGAAGCCGGTGATGAGGTGCAGCGGCAGTCCATTCCACCGGATGCCGAAACTTTGGAGTGGGCGGGGGTAGGAACAAGCGGCGTGCCGCTTCCCACGGGAACCTATCAATTCGAGATTTTATCGAAGTCCAACGGAGAAGTGATCGCGCAGACACCGGTTGAGACCTACAGCACAGTGACGGAAGTACGCCTCGATAACGGCAATACGACCCTTTTGTTGTCGGGTGGTGCAAGCGTTGCGAGCGAAAAGGTCACCGCCCTCAGAGACGGTCGCGCCTAGAACAATGAACTGATCCAGATGCCGCCGCCCACCAGCACGCCACCAAGCGCCATCCAGGACAGTCTTGCAATGCGCCGTTGTGGTTTCGGCGGCGGCGGTGGATTGTTTCGGCGGATCAACGCCTCTTCTGCCATCCGCGGCAGTTGTGGCCCGAAGCGGGCCAGAATGCGCGCTGTCATCGCCAGATCACGCATAAGCGCCTTGGGCCCGATGCTCTGCTTGATGTAGTCTTCGACCACAGGCTTCGCGGCTTGCCAGATGTTCATGTGCGGATCAAGTGATCGGGCGACTCCCTCGACAACCACCATGGTGCGTTGCAGCAAAATAAGCTCTGTCCGGGTCTCCATGCCAAAACGTTCGGTCACTTCAAACAGATAGCTCAGCAAGCGCGCCATCGAAATGCGGCTGGCTTCCATGCCGAATATAGGTTCTCCCACAGCGCGCAGCGCGCGGGCGAATTCGTCGACATCCTGATCGGAAGGAACATAGCCGGCTTCGAAATGGACTTCGGCCACCCTCTGGTAATCCTTACGGATAAAGCCAAAAAGGATCTCGGCATAGACGCGGCGGGTATATTCATCAATGCGCCCCATGATCCCGAAATCATAGGCGATGATCTCTCCGCTGGCGGCTACCTTGAGGTTGCCTTGATGCATGTCGCCGTGAAAATACCCGTCGCGCAGTGCGTGGTTAAGAAACAATTGCAGCACACGAGTCGCGAGCTCCACACGATCGTGACCTGCCACATCAAGCGCATCGTTCAAGCCGATGTTGGTGCCCTCTGCCCAATCCATCGTCATCACCCGACGACCGGACAAGAGCCAGCGCACTTTGGGCACCTGAAATCCTGCATCGCCTTCGGTGTTCGCGGCAAATTCGGCTGCGGCCGCGCTTTCCAGCCTCAGGTCCAACTCCCCCATGACCACGCCTTCAAAATGCTTAATCACATCCATTGGGCGCAGGCGGCGCGAGGCAGGCGAAAGGACTTCGATCGCGCGGGCTGCGAAATAGAAGGCGTCAATATCCGTCCGGAACGCGCGTTCGATGCCGGGTCGCAAGATCTTGACGGCGACAGCCTCGCCCGTATCGGCCAGATGCGCCTTATGGACCTGCGCCAGCGAGGCTGCGGCAACAGGTTCGGAAAACGAAGAAAAAAGCTTGTCGAAGGAACTGCCAAGCTCTGACTGGATCGTCTTTTTTGCATCGGCCATCGAAAACGGCGGGAGCTTGTCTTGCAGGACACGCAGTTGCGCCGCCAACTCATCGCCGACCACGTCTGGACGGGTGGAAAGGACTTGCCCGAATTTGATGTAGGCAGGCCCGAGCGCGGTGAGTGCGCGTACCGCAGGTGGCATGGTCACATCACCCTTGTAGCCCAGCCACTGAAACGGCCAGACAAGCGTACGGAAAGTTATGCGCAACAGTGGCCCCGCATCGAATGCATCCAACACGACCTTCATCGCACCAGTCCGTTCGAGTGTGGCACCTGTACGGATCAGGCGGATTATATTGTGGGGGCCGCGCATGTCAGAGCTTCCAACCCGAATGCAGCGCTGCAATACCCATCGTCAGGTTTCGATACTTGGCGTTGCCAAATCCCGCATCACGGACCATGCCAAGAAAGGTGTCCTGATCCGGGAATTTGCGTATTGATTCTACCAGATATTGATAGCTGTCGCGATCCCCCGCGATCATCTGCCCCATCCGCGGGATCACGTTAAATGAATAGGCATCATAGGCCGCCTGCATCATGGGATTGGGCAACTGGCTGAATTCCAGCACCATCAACCGGCCTCCGGGCTTCAACACGCGGTACGCCTCGGCCAACGCATCCTGCGGCCGGGTTACGTTCCGGATGCCAAAGCTGATGGTGTAGACATCAAAGGTATTTGCTTCAAAGGGCAAGGCCATCGCATCGCCCACGACCCAATCAAGGCTATCGGACATACGTGCGGCCTCGGCACGATTGCGGCCTTCGACAAGCATCGATTCCGTCAGGTCCAGCACGGTGGCATGGCCACGTCCTGCGCGCTTGAGAAACCGAAACGATATGTCGCCGGTGCCACCCGCAACATCAAGCAGCCGCTGCCCCATGCGGGGCGCCAGCCAATCCATCATCGCATCTTTCCAGATCCGGTGCACACCGCCCGACATGACATCGTTCATGATATCGTACTTGCTTGCAACAGAGGAGAATACGCCCTGTACACGGCCCGCTTTTTCATCTTCGCGCACGGTTTCAAACCCGAAATGGGTGGTGGTCTCTGGCTTGTCGGTCATCTCATGCTTTCGCCTGAATACTGTCCCGGAAGGGGTTATACCCAAGCGACGGAATAGACAAACTGTCAATGTGCCACGTCTTATGCGGATCTTGATCATTAATCGGGGCTGTGCCAGCGTGGCGATCTCGCTTAAACAGCTTGCCGAACGTTCGCAAAACCAGAGCACATATGCCTGAACTTCCCGAGGTTGAAACTGTCAAAGCCGGCATCGCCCCCGTGATGGAAGGCCATGTGATTGTGCGGGCTGACGTGAACCGGCCTGATCTGCGCTGGCCATTTCCTGAACGGATGTCAGAGCGGCTGACAGGTAAACGCGTTCTGGGTCTGCGCCGTCGGTCGAAGTATATCATGGTTGATCTTGAGAGCGGTGAAACGCTCTTGATCCATCTGGGCATGTCGGGCCGCATGCTGATCTCGGGTCATGTGATCGGCGAATTCCATCATCCGCACCCCGCACCTGCCAAACATGACCATGTTGTCTTTCATATGGATGATGGTGTGCGGATCACGTTCAACGATGCACGGCGCTTCGGGGCGATGGATCTGATGGATACGGCCGCGCAAGATGAACACTGGCTGATCCGCGATCTGGGACCGGAGCCCTTGGGCAATGCCTTTCACGAAGGCTATCTGGTTGACCGGTTGAAAGGGCGAAACACACCGATCAAATCGGCACTTCTGGACCAGCGCATCGTGGCCGGTCTTGGCAACATTTATGTCTGTGAAGTCCTGTTCCGCGCGGGCATCCATCCGGCGCGCAAGGCGGGGCGGATCAGTGCGTCGCGCGTGGCCACCCTCGTGCCGCTTATCCGTGATGTTCTTTCCGAAGCAATCGCCGCTGGCGGTTCCTCGTTGCGTGATTATCGGCAGTCTGATGGCGCGTTGGGCTATTTCCAACATGTTTTTCAAGTCTATGATCGCGAAGGCGAACCCTGTCTAACCTCCGGATGTGACAGAACAATCAGCCGAATCGTGCAGTCCGGACGCTCATCTTTCTTTTGTCCGCAATGCCAAAGATAGCTTGATCCGCCCGCCTTCTTTGCTAAGCCTTGGGCCTGACCAGCGGCAACAGGGACGGCAGCATGGCCTTTGACAAGATCATCGTGGACATCAGCGACTATGTCGCGACCATTACACTCAACCGGCCGGACGCAATGAATGCGCTCAACAGTGAACTGCTGGGCGAGCTTTGCACCGCGCTGGAAGAAGCGGACGCCAGCGAAAAAGTCCGCTGCATCATTATCACCGGGTCAGAAAAGGCCTTTGCCGCAGGTGCCGATATCTCCGAGATGGCAGAGAAATCGTTCGTCGAGATGTACACCCAACGGTTTTTCGAGAATGAAACCGATCGCTTCAACCGGATCCGGAAACCCATTATTGCGGCAGTTGCGGGCTATGCACTTGGCGGTGGATGCGAGTTGGCAATGATGTGTGACTTCATCATCGCTGCCGAGAATGCAAAATTCGGTCAGCCTGAGATTAATCTTGGCGTGATTGCCGGGCTTGGTGGCACGCAGCGTCTGACGCGCTTTGTGGGCAAGTCGAAGTCCATGGATATGCACCTGACAGGCCGCTTTATGGATGCGGCAGAGGCCGAACGCAGCGGGCTTGTCAGCCGCGTGGTGCCTCTCAAGAAGCTGCTGAGTGAAGCAAAGGCCGCAGCCGAGAAGATTGGCGAGAAATCGCAAATTGCAACGATGGCGGCCAAGGATGCCGTCGACCGCGCATTCGAAACGACGCTGGCTGAGGGGCTGAATTACGAGCGGCGTTTGTTTCATTCGCTCTTTGCAACCGAAGATCAAAGTGAAGGTATGGCGGCCTTTACTGAAAAGCGCGAGCCGCAATTCAGGGACCGTTGAGCAAATCCTAGTGAAAATCGCGCGGAAATTCCGCATTGATCGTCTTTGTTTGATCTATGTCATGCGCAATCCCGCCCAATACGTATAGGTCTTGTTGCGGGTGGCGGTACGAATCAAAAGTAGCGACCAAAATTATGCGAATTTCTTCTTTGTTGGGCACCGTCCTTTTGACGGGTGCTTCTATTTTTCCGCTTGGCAGTCTGAATGCCGAATCTTCTTTTGATGCTGTGACAGCCGGTCGGGAGATAATCCAGGACACAGGCGTGGCGAACCGTTTGACCGTCGGAGAAGTGCTGCGTTCTTTGTCGCAGGAAGTTCCAGCCGCAGCCTGCCATCTGCAGAATGCCGTCAATGTGGATGACGCGACCGATCTGCTCGCTGCCGGCATTGATCAGACCGATGAACTGCTTGATGCGCTTTTGCATGGCGATATCTTTTGGGGAATCCTGTTCCCAGAGGCGCGCCGAAAGACAGTCGCCGAAATTGAAGCACTTCGCGCAGACTGGGCGCCAGTCAGGGAAGCGGGTCGGCGCCTGCTCGAAGATCCTTCGCGTGCGCAAGATGCCGCCCTCGTGTCAGGAGCGGCAGACGCTCTGATGGACAAGACCTATGCATTGTTAACGACGCTGGATGCGCAGTACTCTAGCTCTGCCGAAATCCTGTCGCGGGATGTGATGTTTATCCAGATATCCGGACGTATGACTGCGCTTAATCAGCGGATGGCACATGTTGCTTGCCAGCTTTGGTCAGGCGGAATGAACCGGGAATTCGCTGCTGATCTGAAACGGTCAATGCAGGATTATCAAGGCAGTCTTGGCGCATTGAGAGATGGGTTGCCTGCAATGGGCATCCTGCCGCCGCAGACGCCGGGCATCGCCGACAAGCTGGCCGAGATCGGTAATCTTTGGGATCAGAACCGCCCCCTATTGGCTTTGGTTGCCGCAGATGAAGAGATTTCCGAGCAACAACGCTTTGAGCTCTACTACCATCTGATTGACGAAAGGGTGCTGCTGCTGGATTTGGTTTATCTCTATCAAGACCACTCGAAGGTAGCACATTAGCGGCATCGTGCCCTTGCATTGCTGCGGTTTAGGGGTTGAACCAAAGGGTACTCTGGCTTAAAGGCGGCGTCAGACATGCGCGTGAGGCCCGCTTTGGCCAGACGAACCGGTTCGAAAACCCGGGGCTTGGGCTTAATGCGCTGACCATATTCAATTTGGCCATCTCAGGCCCAGACTTAGGAAACGAACACATGGCAAATTCACCACAGGCCAAAAAACGCGCCCGTCAGAACGCAGCACGTTATGCCGTCAACAAAATGCGCCGCTCGCGAATCCGCACATATCTGCGCGCTGTCGAAGAGGCGATTGCTTCCGGCGATCAGGCGGCTGCAGCGGCAGCACTCAAGGCCGCACAGCCAGAGTTGATGCGCGGTGTCACCAAGGGTGTGATGCACAAGAACACAGCATCCCGCAAAATGTCGCGTCTGTCTTCACGCGTCAAAGCGATCGGCTGATTCTGCCGCATTTGGCAAAAAACAAAAAATTCAAGCGCGTCCAAACAGGGCGCGCTTTTTTTGTCTCGGTGTGACGTGGCTGCGCAGAAATCCTGCCAATTCAAAGGCTCGATAGATTCTTTTTCACCAATCACTGAGTCAAGTACGATGTTGTGTTGAAGCAGCCCCGAACCCCTTGCTAACTTGACCGAGCGATTCACATCGTTCCGGGGGGACATGAGGGGGTTTGCATTCTTGGGGCACAGGAAACGGCCATTTGCGGTTTGAATTTTCTGATCATAAAGAACGCGAGCTTCATGCAATGATGGCGTGGGAAAAGTAGCAAAAGCTGCGCTCAACCAAGCCAAGTTGTGTCTGCGACAGAGCTAAGGTCTGCTCCTTGGTTTTGGTTGCTGTTCGTGGCCCTTTTGCTGCCGATTGGCGCTGACTTGCATTCGAGGAATGTATGTCATGCGTTACGGGTTATGGTTTTGGGAAAAAGACAACCCGCTCAGGTTGGGCAACCTGAGTGACGCGTTTTTTTTGTCCCGGTCTTTGTGTCGTGGTGCGTAGAAGCGCGCCGAAGAATGAAGAAGGCTTGTGCGTGGGGCAAAAGGGACAAGATGACCAAAGATATCTGGGCAGGGGTGTTGAACGCGCTCAAGGGCGCATTGGGTGCAAACAGCTATTCCAGCTGGATTGAACCGCTAGAATTCATACACCTGTCTGATGGCGTGGCCATCTTTGATGTACCGACCAATTTCATTGGCAACTATGTCTCGCAGAACTTCGGCGACCAGATCATGTATCACATGAACAAAGCGGGTGAAGATGTGCAGCGCCTGCAATTCCGTGTGCCCAGCCAGACACGCGCTGCAGCCAAGCCGAAAACAGTCAGCAAGCAGGCTGAGGCCGAGACAGGATCAGGTGCGCCCCTTGATGCGCGTTTCACATTTGACACTTTCGTTGTCGGAAAACCGAACGAACTGGCCCATGCTGCCGCACGTCGGGTCGCTGAAGGTGGCCCCGTTACATTCAACCCCCTGTTCCTTTACGGTGGCGTCGGTCTGGGCAAGACCCACCTGATGCATGCCATTGCGCATGAGTTGAAAGAACGCTCGCCTGAACTGAATGTGCTGTATCTGTCGGCCGAGCAGTTCATGTATCGCTTCATTACGGCTCTGCGTGAACGCAAGATGATGGACTTCAAGCAACTGTTCCGGTCGGTTGATGTTCTCATGGTTGATGACGTGCAATTCATCGGCGGCAAGGACAGCACGCAGGAAGAGTTTTTTCACACATTTAACGCCCTTGTTGACGGTCAGAAGCAGATCATCATCTCGGCCGACCGCGCGCCGGGTGAAATCAAGGATCTGGAGGAGCGAATCAAGTCACGCCTTCAGTGCGGTCTGGTCGTTGATCTGCACCCCACCGACTATGAATTGCGTCTTGGCATTCTGCAGTCAAAGGTCGATGTCTACTCCGCGCAATACCCTGAACTTGAGATCGCTGACGGTGTGCTGGAATTCCTTGCGCACCGCATTTCAACCAACGTCCGCGTTCTTGAGGGGGCACTGACCCGCCTGTTCGCCTTTGCATCGCTTGTCGGTCGCGAAATCACGCTGGAATTGACCCAAGACTGTCTGTCGGATGTGCTCAAAGCTTCTGATCGCAAGGTCACGGTTGAGGAGATCCAGCGCAAGGTGTCCGAGCACTACAACATCCGCCTGTCCGACATGATCGGCCCCAAGCGGGTGCGCAACTATGCCCGCCCGCGCCAGATTGCGATGTATCTGGCAAAGCAGATGACCAGCCGGTCGCTGCCAGAGATCGGACGCCGCTTTGGTGGTCGTGATCACACTACGGTTATGCATGGTGTGAAGCGGATCGAGGAGCTGAAGGCGCTGGACAGCCAGATCGCTGACGATCTGGAACTCTTGCGCCGCGCTTTACAGGAATAATCCGGCAAAGCTGGCCCGGCGCTTGACGCGGACAAACCCATCGTCAACAGTCCAACAAAACGCTTGAGAGTGGCGCGAAATAGGATACATTTCGCGTCCCGGCAACGTCCGAGACCAATATATGCGGAGATTGGGACATGAAATTCAGCATTGAACGTGCGGTGCTTTTGAAGGCCGTTGCACAGGCGCAGTCCGTGGTCGAGCGGCGCAATACAATCCCGATCCTGGCCAATGTCCTGATCGAAGCGGAAGGTGATAGCGTCCAGTTTCGGGCGACGGATCTGGATATCGAAGTTGTGGATCGCGCTCCGGCAAAGGTTGAACGTGCGGGGGCAACCACGGTTGCTGCCGTGACTTTGAACGAAATCGTGCGCAAACTGCCTGACGGGGCTTTGGTTACGCTGACCGAAGACAGCGCATCGGGCCGGTTGAGCATTGAAGCAGGGCGGTCAAATTTCTCGCTTGCGACGCTGCCAAAAGAAGATTTTCCGGTGATGGCATCGTCCGAGTACGCCGCGAATTTTTCGGCCCCCGCGCCGGTTCTCCGGCGTCTGTTTGACAAGTCGAAGTTTGCGATTTCCACCGAGGAAACAAGGTATTATCTCAACGGGGTTTACATGCATGTCGCCGAAAGCGACGGTGGCAAAGTGCTGCGCTGCGTGGCGACAGACGGGCACCGTCTGGCACGTATCGACGCGGACCTACCCGATGGGGCGGCTGATATGGCAGGTGTGATTGTGCCGCGCAAAACCGTGGGCGAGCTACGCAAGCTGCTGGATGACGATGATATGCAGATCGCTGTCTCTGTTTCTGAAACGAAAATTCGTTTTGCGACACCCGACATCACGTTGACCTCCAAAGTGATCGACGGAACCTTCCCAGATTACACCCGCGTCATTCCGCAAGGGAACACCCGCAAGCTTGAAGTGGACGCCAGCGAATTCGCCAAAGCAGTAGATCGTGTGGCAACAGTTTCGTCAGAACGGTCGCGTGCGGTCAAACTCTCGCTGGATGAAGACCGGTTGGTTCTGTCGGTGAACGCGCCTGACAGCGGTGCAGCCGAGGAGGAACTGGCCGTCGCCTATGGCGATGAACGTTTGGAAATCGGGTTCAACGCGAAATACCTGCTGGAGATTGCCAGTCAGGTGGATCGCGAGAATGCGGTCTTCATGTTCAACTCTGCGGGTGACCCGACCCTGATGCGTGAAGGCAATGATACGTCTGCGGTCTATGTCGTCATGCCGATGCGCGTGTGACCTCGACCAAGATTTCCGAAATTCTTGGAGGCAGGGGTCTTAAGAATCCTGTCTGCCACCTATGACCCGGCTTGTGCTCTCTGAACTGACGCTCTCGCATTTCCGCTCGCACAAGCGGGTGGCAATGGCGCTGGATCCGCGACCTGTGGCAATCTTCGGGCCCAATGGGGCGGGCAAGACGAACATTCTTGAGGCTGTTTCGCTCTTGTCGCCGGGCCGTGGCTTGCGCCGCGCTGGCGCTGATGACTTGCCACGCAGACCAGAGGCGCTGGGCTGGAAGATATCTGCCGTGCTGCAATCGCTGCACCAAGTTCACGAGATCGAAACATGGGCCGATGCTGGCAGCCCCCGACAGTTGCGGATCGACGGAAAGTCTGCCCCGCAAACAGCGCTTGGGCGGATCGCGCGTATCCTGTGGCTTGTACCGTCCATGGATCGGCTCTGGATCGAAGGGGCAGAGGGGCGACGGCGCTTTCTTGACCGTGCGACGCTAAGCTTTGAGCCAACGCATGCCGATGCTGTCCTGACCTATGAAAAGGCGATGCGGGAACGCAACAGGTTGCTCAAAGATATGGTGCGTGATCCGCATTGGTACACTGCAATCGAGGCGCAGATGGCCGAGGCGGGGGCGGCCATCCAACAGAACCGGCGCCGCGCGATTGAAGAATTGGCGGCGGCACAGGCAGCGGCAGCAACGGCTTTTCCCACCGCGACACTTGCGTTGACCTCCGCAGACCCCATCCCAGATGATCTGCAAGTGGCGCTTGCTGAGAACCGCCAACGCGATATGGCCGCCGGACGTACCCTCATCGGTCCGCACCGCGCCGATCTGGACGCTGTCTTTGCCGACAAGGGTGTGCCGGCCAAAGACTGTTCCACCGGCGAACAAAAGGCGCTGCTGATCAGCCTGATTCTTGCCAATGGGCGCGCGCTGGCCCGCGATTTTGGCGCGCCACCCATTTTGTTGCTTGATGAGGTTGCAGCCCACCTTGACGCAGCACGTCGTGCCGCGCTCTATGACGAAATATGCAGCCTTGGCGCACAGGCCTTTATGACCGGTACTGGGGCCGAGCTTTTCGATGAGTTGGGCGCGCGTGCGCAATATGTCGAGGTCAACGAGACAGATGGACAGTCCATCGTCATGAAGAAAGAAGCACCATGACTCCACAGCGTGTGACACTGATCACTCTGGGTGTAGCAGATCTGGACAGGTCGAAAGCATTCTACGGGGCGTTGGGCTGGAACCCGACCCGTGAAATGACGGGCGAGGTTGTCTTTTACCAGATCAACGGTATGGCGTTGGGATTGTTCGGACTGAACGCCCTTGCGAAAGATCAGGGGCGGCCGGACGCCAAACTGGGTACTGGCGCAACAACGCTGGCGCAGAACTTCGCGGCCGAATCCGAGGTCGATGCCGCCTATGCCATGGCCCTGCAGGCCGGTGCAACGCCGCTGAAAGCACCAGAGAGGGTGTTTTGGGGTGGCTACTCGGGCTACTATGCTGATCCTGACGGGCACGTCTGGGAGGTCGCACATAACCCATTCTGGGACCTCAATGCAGATGGCAGTCTGACCCTGCCGAAACCATGACTATTACACTCTCCGAACTGCTTCTTTATGCAGGCGCGCTGATCATCCTTTTCATGACGCCGGGCCCGGTCTGGGTCGCCTTGCTGGCACGATCATTGTCGGGCGGGTTTCAGGCAGCCTGGCCTTTGGCGATTGGCGTGGCCATCGGCGATGTGCTCTGGCCGCTTGTTGCCATCCTCGGCGTCGCCTGGCTGGTATCCGAATTTGCGGGTTTCATGGAGTTTCTCAAGTATGTTGCTGTGCTTGTCTTCATGCTCATGGGCGCGGGACTCATCCGCAATGCAGATCACGCGCTTGATGCGAACAGTCGCCTCATGCGTCCCGGCAAATGGGCGGGTTTTGTAGCGGGCGTCGCTGTGATCATCGGCAACCCCAAAGCGGTGCTGTTCTATATGGGGGTCTTGCCCGGTTTCTTTGATATCAGCGCAGTCACAACGCTTGATATGGCTGCGATCTGTACGCTGAGTTTCATTGTGCCGCTGTTCGGGAATCTGGTTCTTGCGGCCTCGGTCGACCGGGTGCGGGGGTTGCTGAAATCAACGGATGCCATACGCCGGATGAATACAATTGCGGGCTGGCTTCTGATTGGTGTGGGGGTCGTTATAGGCCTGACTTAGCCTGTGTCGCGGTGCCCGCCAAAAACCACAAAATCTTGTGTCATTTGCGTGACAAACCGGGCTGAAACGCATATATTTTGGGCACAAGAATACAGGAAAACCCCTATGGCCGACGAACCGCAAAACCAAGAAGACTACGGCGCCGATTCCATCAAAGTTCTCAAAGGCTTAGAGGCTGTGCGCAAGCGTCCCGGCATGTATATCGGGGACACTGACGACGGGTCGGGCCTGCACCATATGGTGTATGAGGTCGTGGACAACGGCATTGACGAGGCTTTGGCCGGTCATGCTGACCATGTTTATGTGAAAATCAACGCTGACGGGTCGGTCACAGTGGGCGACAACGGGCGCGGCATTCCGGTGGGCATCCACGAGCAAGAGGGCGTATCCGCAGCAGAGGTCATCATGACCCAACTGCACGCAGGCGGGAAATTCGACAGCAACTCTTACAAGGTTTCGGGCGGTTTGCACGGTGTGGGCGTATCGGTTGTCAACGCGCTGTCCGACTATCTGGAATTGCGCATCTGGCGTGACGGCAAGGAACATTTTGCGCGCTTCGAAGGTGGTTTCACCACCGAACATCTGCGCGTTGTAGGCGATGCGGGCGGGCGCAAGGGAACCGAAGTGACATTCCTTGCCTCAACCGAGACATTCAGCAATCGGGACTATGACTTTCATACGCTTGAAAAGCGTTTGCGAGAGCTTGCTTTTCTGAATTCCGGCGTGCGGATCATTCTGGAGGACCTGCGTCCTGCGGAACCACTGAAAGTCGACCTATTCTACGAAGGCGGGGTCAAGGAATTCGTCAAGTACCTGGACCGCTCAAAGGCGCCGCTGATGGAAGAACCCATCTATGTCACCGGCGAGCGTGACGATATCGGGGTCGAGGTCGCGATGTGGTGGAACGACAGCTACAACGAAATGGTGCTGCCGTTCACCAACAACATCCCACAGCGCGACGGTGGCACCCACATGGCGGGTTTTCGCGGGGCCTTGACCCGTGCGATTGCCAAATACGCGTCGGAAACGGGCATCACCAAGAAGGAAAAAGTGTCGCTGACGGGTGATGATGCCCGCGAAGGGTTGACTTGTGTTTTGTCCGTCAAAGTGCCTGATCCAAAGTTCTCTAGCCAGACGAAGGACAAGCTTGTCAGTTCCGAGGTGCGGCCCGCGGTTGAAAACCTCATGGGCGAAAAGCTGAACGAATGGTTCGAAGAAAACCCGAATGAAGCCAAGATGATCATCACCAAGATCGTCGAAGCCGCCGCCGCACGCGAAGCGGCCCGCAAGGCCCGTGAAATTCGTCGCAAATCCGCGATGGACGTGAATTTCAATGCGTCCAAGCTTAAGGATTGTTCTGAAAAAGACCCTTCCAAGACCGAAGTTTTCCTTGTCGAGGGTGATAGTGCAGGTGGCTCTGCCCAGACGGGACGTGACCGGGGTACGCAAGCGATCTTGCCGCTGAAGGGCAAGATCCTGAACGTCGAGCGCGCACGTTTTGACCGCATGCTGTCCAGTCAGGAAATTGGAAACCTTGTGATGGCTCTGGGGACTGGCATTGGTCGCGACGAGTTCAACATCGACAAACTGCGCTATCACAAGGTCATTATCATGACCGACGCGGACGTTGATGGTGCGCACATCCGCACGCTGCTGCTGACGTTCTTTTTCCGTCAGATGCCGGAACTGATCGAAGGTGGTTATCTCTACATTGCGCAACCCCCGCTTTACAAAGTGTCGCGCGGCAAGTCCGAAGTGTATCTCAAGGATCAGGCCGCGATGGACGATTACCTGATCGAACAGGGTATTGAGGGCGCGATGCTGCGCCAAGGCAATGGCGAAGAAATCACAGGCAATGACCTGCGCCGCATAGTTGACGAAGCGCGTCAGTTGAAACGCGTTCTGGAAGCCTTTCCCACGCACTATCCCCGCCACATTCTGGAACAGGCAGCGATTGCAGGCGCCTTTGTGCCCGGCGTCGTTGAAAGTGATCTGCAAGGCACTGCTGATCGGGTCGCTGAACGCCTTAACCTGATTGCACTGGAATGGGAGCGTGGATGGCAAGGGCGGATCACCCAAGACAAGGGCATGCGGTTGGCACGTATCCTGCGTGGCGTAGAAGAGGTGCGCACGCTTGACGGCCCGATGCTGCGGTCTGGCGAAGCACGGCGGACGGGATCATTCACAAAGAGCCTGCAAGACGTCTATAACCTGCCCGCAACCTTGGTTCGCAAGGACCGTAGCCAGATTATCCATGGCCCGCTCGACCTGCTGAAGGCAATCCTTGAAGAAGGCGAAAAAGGCCTGTCTTTGCAGCGCTATAAGGGTTTGGGCGAAATGAACCCCGATCAGCTCTGGGAGACGACGCTGGACCCTGATGCGCGGACGCTCTTGCAGGTGAAAGTCGAAGATGTCGCCGAGGCAGACGATCTATTTACCAAGCTGATGGGTGATGTTGTGGAACCACGTCGTGAATTCATCCAGAACAACGCATTGAACGTCGAAAATCTGGATTTCTAGGCCAGTTCGGTGTTTCCCAGCGATTTTGCGGCGCGCATGGTTTGCGCGCCGCGTTTTTTATGTGCTCACATGCATTCGGCCAAGGTGGTGGCCAGGTCACGGATAAGCTGCGGATAAAGCGCCGGCCCGGGTTCGAGTTCCGCACCAAGTGGATCGCTTACACCGGTATTCACTGCCGTTCCTTCCAGTACAACTGCCACAATGCCGGGGTTGAATTGCGGTTCGGTCAGAACACAGTCGATGCCTTCCTCACGCACGCGCCCCTGAATTTCCGCAATGCGCGCCGGACTTGGGTCCGTCGCATCGCTGAGTGAGATTGCGCCAGAGGCTGGAAAACTGAAGTCAGCCTCGAAGTACTGATAGGCGTCGTGGAAAACAACAAAGCTGCGGTCCCTTACGGGCGCAAGGGTCGCGTTCACCTCGGCTTTCAAGGTTTCGAGTTCGTCCCGCCCTGCAGCGGCATTCGCAAAATAGACGCCAGCATTGTCAGGGTCCGCCGCTGAGAGTTCCGCTGCGATCAGGTTGAGCCAAGTAGCGGCATTTGTAGGTGATAGCCACGCATGAGAGTCGTAAGCGCCATGCGCATGTCCGTGTTCGTCATGTTCATGCCCTTCATCGTCGGCATGATCGTGCTCTTCATTGTGATCGTGGTCATGCATGTGCTCATCTTCGGCGTGCTCTTCATCATGCTGATGCTCTTCAAACAATGCCCCTTCGCGGAACGCGAGCAGCATTGTCTCATTCGCGTCGAGCAGAGTCAGAACGCTGGCGTTTTCGGCAAGCGTTCCAATGGCGTCCTCCATCCATGGAGCCAGATCCTCACCCATCCAGACCACAATATCCGCGTTCTGAAGTGCCGCGGCTTCGGAAGGACGCAGACTATATTCATGAGGGGATGCGCCGGGAGGTAAAATAAGGTCCGGTGTGCCGACCCCTTCCATGACGCGGGCAACAAGCGAATGCACCGGCGCGATATCAACAGCGACGTTTGGGACGTCTGCCATGGTCGTGCCGCCCATGAGTGTAGCGACTGCAGAGAGAGAAGCGAGCTTTCTGGACATTGATAATCCTTTGTGATCTTATAACATTCCAAGCGGAATAAATGATATACAATAACATTACAAGTGAGGCGTGACGCATGTCCGCAAAAAAAAAATCTGTCCCTGTCGGGTTCGCACAGCATGACCACAAGGTCTGCGTTTCGCAGGCATTGACTGCTGCCGAGGCGCGTTGCGCCGCCGAAGGGCTGCGCCTGACGCCTGTCCGCCGGAAAGTCCTTGAACTATTGCTGCAAGAGCATCGCGCGCTGGGCGCTTATGCCATTCTTGATCTGCTGCGGGATGCAGGCTTTGGATCTCAGCCGCCTGTTGCCTATCGCGCCCTGGATTTTCTGGCAGAGCACGGCTTTGTCCATAAGATCGAACGTTTGAACGCATTTGTTGCCTGCACCCATCCAAGCGAACGCCATTCGCCAGCCTTCATGATTTGCCGCCTTTGCGATGCAGTGGCCGAGGCAGAGGCAAGCCCCGCAAAAAGCGGTTTGGGGACAGCTGCGCAAGCCGCTGGATTTCACATTGAAAAAACAGTTGTCGAAGCCGAAGGCGTCTGCCCTGCATGTGCGGAAAAGGTCACCGCATGAGCCTGATTTCCGTCGAGAACCTGACTGTCGCATATGGCGCAAACACTGTTCTGCACCACGTGAATTTTCATCTGGAGCCGGGCGAGATCGTCACAATTGTTGGCCCAAACGGGTCTGGCAAGACCAGTTTATTGCGCGCCATTATCGGCGCAACCAAGCCTGCGACGGGCAAGATTACATTACAGCCCGGCTTGAAGATCGGCTATGTGCCGCAACGGTTGCATATTGATCCAACCTTGCCGATCACCGTCGAGCGGTTCATGCGGTTGTCCAATACAGTCTCGAAAGCGGATTGTCAGGCGGCACTGGAAACCGCAGGCGTGCCGGACTTGCTGAAACGTCAAATGTCGCAGCTTTCGGGAGGGCAGTTTCAACGCGTCATGCTGGCGCGGGCCCTGATCAACCATCCGGACGTCTTGCTCTTGGATGAAGCCACACAAGGGCTGGACCAGCCCGGATCGGCTGCGTTTTATCAGCAGATCGAGGCCGTGCGCCGCGACACCGGGTGTGCTGTGTTGATGATCAGTCATGAATTGCACGTTGTGATGAGCGCCTCTGACCGGGTCATCTGTCTGAACGGTCACGTCTGTTGCGAAGGGACACCGGAGATCGTTGCCTCAGCGCCCGAGTACCGCGCACTCTTTGGGACAGGTACAGGTGGCGCTCTGGCGCTCTATCGCCATGACCATGACCATAATCACGACCATGACCATCCCCAAAGCCATGAGGCCGCCGAATAATGCTTGATGATTTCATGACCCGCGCCACCCTTGCCGGGCTCGGCGTGGCCTTTGCCGCGGCCCCTCTTGGCTGCTTTGTCGTCTGGCGGCGCATGGCATATTTCGGTGACGCCACTGCGCATGCGGCGATTCTGGGAGTCGCTTTGGCGCTCGCGCTTGAGATGTCGGTTTTTGCGGGCACGATGGCTGTTGCGTTGATCATGGCCCTGACGGTGACACATCTTGCCGGTCGCGGATATGCAATGGATACCCTATTGGGGGTACTTGCCCATTCCGCGCTGGCTTTCGGCCTTGTCGCTGTTTCCTTTTTGTCAGGTATGCGGATTGACCTGATGGCCTATCTCTTTGGGGATATTCTTGCCGTCTCGCGAACAGACCTGATGGTGATCTGGGGAGGTGCGGCCCTTGTGGTTGCGTTGATCGTCTGGCGATGGTCCGCATTGTTGACGTCGACATTAAACGAGGAGTTGGCCTATGCGAGCGGTCTCGATCCACGGCGGGAACGCCTTATCCTGACTGTCTCACTGGCCATCACGGTTGCTGTTGCAATCAAAGTGGTGGGTGTCCTGTTGATTGCGGCGATGCTGATCATCCCTGCCGCGGCCGCGCGCGGCCTTGCCCGCACGCCCGAAGCAATGGCAGGGATCGCAGCGGGGATCGGCGCGATTTCTGCTATCGTGGGATTGCAGGGCGCTTATCTGTTTGACACGCCTGCCGGACCTTCGATTGTTTGTGTCGCGGCGCTTCTTTTTGCGGGGCTGAATCTTGTCGGATGGCGAAGCACAGGCGCGGTGTAGACCGCTCACGCTAGGTGTTGAAACCCGCTGCAGGGGTGCGTGCCATCAAAGCAGCCAACAGGATGCCGGAAAGGATGTGCCACATGCCCCAGAATGCCGCCACAATGGCCATGCCGCCTAGCCCATTGAAGAAACCGAAGATCAGGATCAGGCCCAAGCCGGAATTCTGGATGCCGGTCTCTATTGTGATGGATCGACGATCAAACGCTGACAGACCGGCCAGTGTCGCCGCTCCATAGCCACCAGCCAGCGCAAGAGCATTGTGCAAGAACACCAAGGCTGCCACGGCTGTCGCATATTGCAGAAAGAGCGCCCAGTTGCTTGCAAGTGCAAGTGCGACAAACGCAATGAAAATACCCATGGAAAGATATTGAAGGGGCGTGCGCAAGCGCGAAGCAATGTCCGGTCGCCTGACGTTCAGCAGCATGCCGAGGCAAAGCGGCAGGACCAACATGAACCCGACAGTCACTGCGACCGAAACCGGATCAATCGCAGTTTCCTGCAAGATTGCGCGGGTTGGGCCGTAAAGGCTGCCCCAGAAAGCGATATTCGCCGGCGTCATGAAAATCGCGGCAACGGTGGAAACTGCCGTCAACGAGACCGAAAGGGCGGCATTCCCGCCTGCGCGATACGTGATGAAATTTGAAATATTGCCGCCCGGACAAGCCGATACCAGGATCAGGCCCAGTGCAATGGATGGCTGCGGGTTGGTCACCAGAACAAGGCAGAACGTCAGGGCAGGCAGCAAAATGAACTGCGCAAAGACACCTGTCATCAGGGCCTTCGGCGCATGTAGTAGACGCTTGAAATCATTTGGTTTGAGTTCCAGCGCAATCGAGAACATCACGACGGCCAGCACCAAGTTCAGGATGGTCAGACTGGTCGGTGAGAAATTCAAGACGATGGCGTCAATTTCCTCTGCCATGACGTTCTCATTCCCCCTTCAGTCTCAACTTGCCCAATCGCGGGCCCGCGACATCTCGGTGACTTTCATCGCTGCACCGATGACCTGAATTTGACGCAGGCCTTGCGGCAAGTCCATGAAAACCGACGTGGCTTGATGCGGAATGGAAAAAGTGGTGATAGCCTGCAAGAGAATGAAAACCGGCATGACAGGCAGCTTTTGTCCAGATCAGAAAACGACAACCCGCTGGATGACCTTCTACGCGCCCGATTGCGCATTCCGGAAGGATCGGATCTGCGATTGAAAGCGCTGCGATGGTTTATGGAAAGCATCGACCTTCTCAATCGTGGCCTCACCGGACAGGCATTCTTTGCGCTACGCGAGACCGAACAAATCTTGCGTGAACTTGACGGGCGGACCGGAACGGACCTGATTTATGCCCTCTTGGCAATGAAGGGCGGCACGCGGATCATTCCCCATGGCCTTGCTCATATCCCGCAAAGCGGTGCGGTCGTTATCGGCGCAACGCATCCCATCGGAACGTTTGATTTCATTGCGCACGCCGGTGCTTTGCTTGATCATCGCCCGGACCTGAAGGTTGTGGCAGGTCGAGAAACAGAGCGGTTCTTGGGCGCCGATCGGTTGATCGCTGTCGATCTTGACCAGAAAGACAGAGTGCTGACCGCCCGCCAGACACGGGCTGGCATGATGGCACATCTGAACGATGGCGGTGCTCTCTTGGTGTTTGGATCAGGGCGTGTTCCACGGATGAAAAACGGGCTGTTGGTTGAACCGCCGTGGCGTACGGGCGTGACCCATACGTCGCTGGCGTGTATGGCCCCGATCGTGCCTGCATCTGCCAATATGCGCAATTCCCGCCATTATTACCGGACAAGAAGCATCGTTGCTGCGCTGAGCGGCGGGAATGACGAACTTGGGCGAAAGGTTGCGTCACTTCGATATGTTTCCGAGTTGATGGCTAAGCTGGGTGGCGAATATCATGTGCATTACGGACCGGCGCAGACGCCGGGAACTGCGCCAGACATTTTGAAAGAACTGGCAGAAGGACTGGTGCCAGGGCTCTACCGGCCCGCCTGAGCCTGATGCAGAAATCCAGAATGCTTTGGTTGACAAGGGGGACAGCACGGCAACCTGTGCTGAAAGACACACTGTTGAACCCATTCAGGTGCCGGTAATTGTATAGTCGCCTCAGGCATGTCAGAGGTTGTGGGAAGACACGAATGAGTTGATTTGCCCCGAGTTTGCTTAGAATGCCTGGTCCATTGAATGACAAATGAAACAGCATACCTCTTGCAGCAAGGCATTGGCTATCTTCCGCTGATTTCATTTCTCGGCTGCATCGCATTGATCGCGCTCGCAAGGGTATTTCCGCGACTTAGGGGGCGAGCGGGTGACGAGTCGGCCGTGCAGTCCATGCATGTCGGGCAGACCCCCCGAGTAGGGGGGATCGCAATTTTTGGGGCACTGGGCTGTAGCATCTTCTTTGCGCCAGAGGCTCTCTTGCGCAACTATGTCGAGTTCATGGTTGCTACGTCGATTGTGTTTATTGTCGGCCTGAAAGAGGACCTTGGGTTTCATGTTTCTCCGCGTGGACGTTTGATCGCGGTCGTTGTCGCCAGTCTGACCGTGATTGCCTTGCTCGAGATGTGGTTGCCTCGCATAGGTGTGCCTTTTGTCGATCACCTTTTGAGCTATTGGTTTCTGGGGATCCCATTCACCCTGTTGATAACGGCCGGAGTGTCCAACGGTTTCAATCTGATTGACGGACTAAATGGACTGGCGTCATTCACCGCGATCTGCGCAGCGGTAGCGATCGCGCTGATTGCACAAAAGGCAGGCTACAATGCAATGGTGGGGCTTTGTCTCATGCTTGCTGCCGTGGTCACCGGTTTCTTTATTCTGAACTACCCATTCGGGCTGATCTTCCTGGGTGATGCGGGCGCCTATACGGTTGGCTTTATCCTCAGCTGGTTCGGGATTGTCGTCTTGCTCAACATGCCAGAGGTGTCACCTTGGGCGATACTCCTGACAATGTTCTGGCCGCTTGCAGACACGCTGTTAGCGATGTCCCGCCGCAGTCGCAGCAACAAGAACGCGATGACGCCAGATCGGTTGCATTTCCACCAGTTGGTTATGCGATCGATCGAGATAACAGTCTTGGGGCGAAACCAGCGCCATCTTTCCAATTCGCTGACAACACTGTTTCTTGCACCACTCATCATCGCGCCGCAGATTGCGGGTGTTATGCTGTGGAACCAGAACTTCAAAGCGCTGTTGGCGGTTCTGGTGTTTCTGGGGCTGTTCTTCGGATCCTATTTTCTTGGACTGGCCGTTGTCCGCAGGCGCAAGCGGCGACCGGCTTTGAACGCAAGCACAGACGATGAGTGACGAAAGCCGGATAGTCAGTCAGCCCCGAACACGTCACGTGTGAAGACCTTGCTGCGCACATCCGCAATATCCGCGTTAAGCCTGTTTGTGACAATGAGATCGGCTTCTTCCTTGAAACCATCAATGTCGCGGATCACACGAGAGCCAAAGAAGAGGTCCTCTTCCATGACGGGCTCATAAACGATGACCTCGATGCCCTTGGCCTTGATGCGTTTCATGATCCCCTGAATCGATGACTGCCGGAAATTATCGCTGCCCTCTTTCATCACAAGGCGATAGATTCCTACGACCTTTGGCGCCTTGCGTATGATCTCGTCTGCGATGAAATCTTTTCGGGTGCGGTTTGCATCGACAATAGCACGCACCAGGCTTTGTGGGACTTCGGCGTAGTTGGCCAAGAGTTGCTTGGTGTCTTTTGGAAGACAATACCCGCCATATCCGAACGACGGGTTATTATAGCCATCACCAATCCGTGGATCGAGAGAAACACCGTCGATGATCTGCTTTGTGTCCATCTGGCGTGACATTGCGTAGCTGTCGAGTTCGTTGAAGAAGGCGACGCGCATCGCAAGATATGTGTTTGCAAATAGTTTGATGGCCTCTGCTTCGTCAGGATCTGCAAAGCGCACCGGAATGTCGTCATCAATGGCGCCCTCAATCAGGAGGTTTGCAAAGACGCGGGCCCGCTCACTTCTTTCACCAACGATGATCCGGCTCGGATGAAGGTTGTCATAAAGCGCGCGCCCTTCGCGCAGGAATTCAGGCGAAAAAATGATCCTGTCGCTCTTGAGGTCACTGCGAAGCCGCTGCACGTGACCAACCGGAATGGTTGATTTGATAACGACAATGGTTTCGGGATCAAGCTCTAGCGCTTGGCGCGTGACCTCATCCACCGATGCCGTGTTGAAGAAGTTGTCGACCGGGTCGTAGTCTGTCGGAGTTGACACGATCACATATGCCGCCCCGCGCACTGCCGCCCCGATGTCTGTTGTCGCGTGTAGATTGAGCGGGCGTGCCGAAAGGTATTCTGTGATGTCAGGGTCTTCGATGGGGCTTTGACGCCCATTCACCATATCAACCCGAGCAACGGACAGGTCTGCGGCGACCACTTCATTGTGCTGCGCCAAGAGAACGGCGTTTGACATCCCAACGTAGCCAAGGCCAATAACTGCTATTTTCATAGGTGGTTTTCCTCAATCGGGCGCATGTACTGGTGGTACCAGAAGACTGATCATCATGAACACTCCGCTGCGCCTTTCTTACGCCAAGTCCAATTCTGTGCGGCTTCACGCGAGCAATAAAGCCTTCAGGCGATTGACGCCAGACGTGACAAGGCCCGCGTCACTTCGCGCTTCGACATTGAGGCGGACGATCGGTTCTGTGTTGGAACTGCGCAGATTGAAACGCCAGTCACCCAGGCTTATTCCCAGGCCATCGGTTTCATCGACCGAGACAGCTTCGGGCAAGAACGCATCGCGGACACGGGCGATTGCAGATTTCGGATCGTCCAGCTTGAAATTGATTTCACCCGATGATGGGAAATCCGCCATGCGGCCGGCAACCAGTGTTGCCAATGGCCCGTGGCGGCTGACGAGTTCAGCAACAAGAAGCAAAGGGATCATGCCGCTGTCGCAATAGACGAAGTCTTTGAAATAGTGGTGTGCAGACATTTCGCCACCGTAGATGGCATTTTCATCCCGCATTGCTTGCTTGATAAACGCGTGGCCAGTGCGGGACTGTACTGCATGCCCACCGGCCCTTCGCACAACATCCTGAGTGTTCCAGATAACCCTTGGATCATGGATGATTGTGGCGCCGGGGTCCTTTGCCAGAAAGGCCTCTGCCAGAAGCCCGACAACATATTCGCCATCAATGAATTCGCCCTGATGATCAAAAAAGAAGCAGCGATCAAAGTCACCATCCCAAGCAACGCCAAAGTCTGCGCCGCTCTTTATCACCGCATCGGCAGTCGGCGGGCGGTTCTCGGGCAGAAGCGGGTTCGGAATACCTTGCGGGAAACGCCCATCCGGCGTGTGGAAGAGCCGTTCAAATACCAATGGCGCACCTAAATCTGTCAGACGTGCAGCAATCGCATCAAATGTCGGTCCTGCAGTCCCATGCCCTGCGTTCACCAAGATTTTCAGAGGCTTCAGCGATTGAATATCGGTGAAAGACATGATGCGGTCCACATAGGCAGATCGCGCAGCGTCGGAAACATCGCTTATCTGACCTTGCGCCTTGGGACGCCCGAAATCGTCGGCCTCGGCAAGCGCCTTGATTGCGGCAAGCCCTGTCGCCGCATCAAGTGGCGCAGAACCGGCCCTCACCATCTTCATGCCGTTATAGTCCATCGGGTTATGAGATGCCGTCACACAGATGCCCGCATCTGCCCCGAAGTGGCTTGTCGCAAAATACATCTCTTCTGTGCCTGACAATCCAAGGTCGAGCACATCGCAGCCTTCATCGGTCAATCCGCGCGCAACGCTCTGCGCCAACTGTTCGGACGAGGCCCTGACATCGCGCCCCAGTACAACAGTCTTTGCCATCAGCGCCTGGGCAAAGGACCGTCCGATCCGGTAGGAAATGTCAGCATCAAGATCATGTCCAAGTCGGCCCCGGATGTCATAGGCCTTAAAGCAATTGAGCTCGGTCATGTTTGAATACTCTGAAGTGTCCGTTGAAATTGTCGCGGTTGCAATCGTAACACCGCGCAGGCTTTTTCTGCCAAGGGATGCATTAGCCTTTCGCGCCCTGACCACGCGCGTAGACGTCATCATAACGGATGATGTCATCCTCACCCAGATAACCGCCGGTCTGCACCTCTATAAGCGTGAGAGGTAGTTTTCCGGGGTTTTCCATACGGTGGATTGCGCCAAGCGGTATATAGACGGACTGGTTCTCGCTAAGGAGTTGCACAGTATCGTCAATGGTCACTTTGGCCGTCCCTTCGACGACGATCCAGTGCTCTGCACGGTGGTGATGACTTTGTAGCGAAAGCGATGCACCGGGGTGAACGACAATGCGCTTCACCTGAAAGCGGTCCCCGATCACAAGGCTTTCGTACCATCCCCAAGGGCGGTAGTCGCGCGGAAGTGTCTCGGCCTGTGGCACACGCGCGGCCTTGAGCATTTCAACGGCATGCTTGACGTCTTGCGCGCGGTCTTTGTGTGCGATCAGCACTGCGTCAGGCATGGCGACGGCGACGATGTTTTTTAGTCCGATCCCGACGAGCTGCTGTGCTTCGCTGGTTGCCTGGAGCAAAGTTTCGCTACAATCAATCGATGTCGCAGCGCCTGCTGCGACCACACCTTGATGGTCGCCCGCGCCCTCGCGCCAGACCGCCTGCCAATCGCCAAGATCTGACCATGCCCCGCCATAGGGGACGACGGTCAGGTTATTGGCGCGCTCCATCACCGCATAATCAATCGAGATTTCGGGCGCTTCGGACCAAGCATCAGGGGAAAGGCGGGTAAAGGAGAGGTCCTTTTCTGCATCTTCAAATGCCACTCGTATCGCAGCAAGAACGTCTGGCGCATGTTGTGCGAATGCCTCAAGTATCGTCGTCGTTGTGAAGAGGAAAATGCCGGCATTCCAAAGGTGCATGCCGCCCGACAGAAGCGCATCAGCCGTTGCGCGGTCAGGTTTCTCGACAAAGCTGCGCAGTGATTGCGGCTCGGGCGTGAAGTCTGCTGCAGGCTTTGTCGCCAGTTCGAGCCATCCATAACCGGTTTCGGGGCGGTTGGGACGAATGCCAAAGGTCACCAACTGGCCACTGGTTGCTGCAGGAACAGCGGCCTTGACCGCCTCGCGAAACAGGTCTGCGTCAGGGATCACATGGTCAGAGGGTGCCACAAGCATCAGCGCACCCGCGCTGCGTGCCTCGAGTGCAAGTGCCGCAGCACAGATTGCTGCAGCGGTGTTCTTGGCGGTAGGTTCAATCAAAACATCGGCGTGCGCAATTTCGACGGCTGCCAGTTGTTCAATCACCACGAAGCGGAAGTCTGATGCCGTGACTACAGAAGGCTCGGCAAAGCCGTCACCAGCCAATCTTCGGGCTGACGCCTGAAAAAGACTTTCGTCGCCGATCAGTTTCGCGAATTGCTTGGGGTAGGATTTGCGCGACAACGGCCAAAGGCGCGTACCCGCTCCTCCGCACAGCAACACCGGATTGATCAGTTTTTCCATTGTTGCCTAGCCCCTCAGATTTCCGGTGTTTGACAGATACCATTGGTATGTCTCGGCAATCCCGTCCTCAAGATCGATCTGCGCGGTCCATCCCATCGCTGCAAGACGACTGACATCCATAAGTTTGCGTGGTGTGCCATCGGGCTTGCTTGCGTCGGTTTTGATTTCCCCCTTGAAGCCGGTCACACGTGCAACGATCCGAGCGAGTTCAAGAATTGAAATATCAGTGCCGGACCCTACATTGATATGGCTGAGCATCGGCTGGACATTCGCGTCGTAGTCCAGTTTTGGCAGATCAAGCACGTAGAGCGAAGCTGCGGCCATGTCATCGACGTGCAGGAACTCGCGCTTTGGTGTGCCGGTGCCCCAGATCACGACTTCGTCGTGCTGCGCCTGTGCCGCTTCGTGAAAGCGGCGGATCAGTGCAGGAAGGACGTGGCTGTTTTGGGGGTGAAAGTTGTCGCCGGGCCCGTAAAGGTTGGTGGGCATCACACTACGATAGTCCACACCATGCTGCCGATTGTAGCTTTCACAAAGCTTGATGCCTGCGATCTTGGCCACGGCGTAGGGTTCGTTTGTGGGTTCGAGCGGGCCTGTCAGCAGCGCGTCCTCGCGCATTGGCTGCGGGATTTCGCGCGGATATATGCAAGAAGAGCCAAGCTGCAGCAGGCGCGTCACGCCTGCTGCAAAAGCCTGGTGTATGACGTTGCTTGCGATCATCAAGTTGTCGTAGATGAAGTCGGCGGGATAGGTGTCGTTGGCGTGAATGCCACCCACCTTTGCGGCGGCGAGGATGACAAGGTCGGGTCGCTCTTCCTGCATGAAATCGCGCACATCCGCCTGATTGGTAAGGTCGAGTTCTGCATGTGTGCGTGTGACGATGTTGCTGTTACCCCGAGCGTGCAGCTGGCGCAGAATTGCGCCCCCAACCATTCCGCGGTGGCCAGCGACGTAGATTTTCTGCATCAACTCATCCCTCGATCGACACCGGCAAGTCCAGCCCGTGTTCTCTCAGCAGCGCATGGCGTCGGGCGGTCTTCAAATCCGCCGCGACCATCTCGGCACACATCTCGTGTGCTGTGATCTCCGGTTCCCATCCCAGTCTTGCCTTGGCCTTGGACGGGTCTCCGAGCAGGGTCTCCACTTCCGCTGGCCGGAAATAACGCGGATCGATGCGCATGATGACGTCACCTGCCTTGACCTTTGGGGCCAGATCACTGTTCACGGCTGATACTGTGGCCGTTTCATCAATTCCGTTTCCGCTGAATTCCAGTGTCAGCCCCAATTCGGTAGCCGTCCAAATGATAAAATCGCGTACCGTGTATTGCTTGCCGGTCGCGATCACGTAGTCTTCTGCTGTGTCCTGTTGCAGCATGAGCCATTGCATGCGGACATAGTCTTTGGCGTGTCCCCAGTCACGTAACGCATTGATATTGCCCATATAAAGGCAGTCTTCCAGCCCCATCGCAATATTGGCCAATCCGCGTGTAATCTTGCGGGTGACAAAGGTTTCGCCGCGGCGGGGGCTTTCGTGATTAAACAGAATACCGTTGCAGGCATGCATGCCATAGGCTTCACGGTAGTTGACGCAGGTCCAATAGGCATAAAGCTTGGCGACCGCATAAGGACTGCGCGGGTGGAACGGCGTTTTCTCGGTTTGCGGGGTTTCCTGTACAAGGCCATATAGCTCTGAGGTCGAGGCCTGATAGAAACGGGTTTTCTTTTCCAACCCCAAAAAGCGTATTGCTTCAAGCAGGCGCAGTGCACCTATGGCGTCAACGTCTGCTGTATACTCGGGTGCTTCAAAGCTTACGGCGACATGGGACTGCGCGCCCAGATTGTAGACTTCGTCGGGCTGTACCTCGGAAATGATACGGGTGAGGTTCGAACTATCGGTCAAATCTCCATAGTGAAGTTTGAAACGCGCATTATCTGTATGAGGATCCTCATAGATGTGGTCAACACGCGCCGTATTGAACAAGGATGCCCTGCGCTTGATCCCGTGAACCTCGTATCCTTTTTCAAGCAGGAACTCGGCGAGGTATGACCCATCCTGTCCGGTAATGCCTGTAATCAGTGCTGTCTTGGTCATACGCTCGATCTTTCTTGTTTGGGGCTCTTGGACGCCCGCTCCGTTTTCTTCAAACTAACGTGCTGATCCTGCGAACGCCAATGGAACATGACGCAAGAAAAGGCGACTGGCCAAAGATGGAAAACTCATTGCTAGGATACGGCAGGGTTTCATGTTGATCACCATTTGCGTATTTCGGGACAGTGACGCAACCTTAAAGTGTATCACGTGCACTGCTGCAATTTTTTCCTGTTTGCGATTTGGCGCAGGGTATCATCAAAGAAATCCGATTGAGATGCATCAAGAGTTTGCGGCAGACGGCCTGTATCCTGATGCCGTCGAGATGACATCGGAAATCGGACTGTGGGTTGCCAGACAAGCAACACAGCCCCAACAAACGCGGGAGGTATAAAATGGGCCATATCACGAAAGAAGCGGTCGAGAACCTGCTTGGCACACTGGATGACAACCAGTTTGCAGCGATTGAAGCGACCGGTGCCAGTCTGGATCAAATTGCCGAGGCGCGATCACTGGCCGAGGGCAGTAACGATATCGTTGGAACGGGCGAAACGGTCCTTGCCGGTCCGGTGAAAGAAGTTCTGACAATTCTTGCCGGAAGGAACAGATGATGGGCGATGATCGTTTGAGGGCCGCGCTCTTGGACCCGTCTTCGGTGTTTCCAAGACCTGCGGCGGTCTTGTCCGACAAGACGCTGTCCAAAGACCAGAAAGTCGAAGTCCTGCGCCGCTGGGAATATGATGCCTGCGAAGTCAGTGTCGCGGAAGATGAAGGTATGCCCGCGCAAGACGGCGAGGTTCTTAGGCAGATTCTGGAGGCGCTCCAAGTCCTTGTGGGCGAAATTGACACCGATGACACACCGCCCACCAAGCAGGGTGGCCTTTCGCGGGCCGCACTGAGGCAATCAGGTCAAAAGGACTAAGATGACCAGACAGTCACTTTTATTCCTGCCTTGCCAGTGCGCAGGAATATGTCGTTCCATCGGGGTCAGCATCGCGATAGGTCGCCTCGCCACCCTTGATCCAGATAGACCGTCCGAAGCTTCCTTCGTATTTCGCGCCTGAACCTGTCGGCACGAGCGAACCCGTATCAACCGCATCGCCCCGCTCGAACCGAATGCTGGGGCGCGTCGTGTCGAAGTGATATATCACCACTTCATTGGCGGGAGTATCGCCACAAGACCAATACGCCACCGCTACAGGATCTTGCAGGAACCAACGCGCGACAAGCGCACCTTCACGGCGGAGATAGGCATCCTCGACGCACGCTCTGAGGCTGTCAGCATTCCAACAGTCGTCTCTTCCCTTAATCCAGCCGCGCTGCGTGGCACGCAATTCATCCTCTGCAGCAGATGCGCCAACATCAAGTGCCTGCACCTGTTTCAGGGCGGCGGAATAGCGATCAGCAAGCAGCCTGTCCAAGCGTGCAAGTTCTGCATCCGCGCAAATCAGGTTTTCGGCTGACGAGGTGGCTCTGGCGCAGTCAAAAGAAGGGTCTGCATGTGCCAGCGCAGGGTAAACTGCAGCAAAGAACACGACTGCTGAGTAACGAAGCATATGATGTCCTTTCCGGCGTGGAGTTCATTTGAAAGGCTAGCACAAACGCCGGATCACTCAACCCGTGCACCCATTTGGAGATCGCTGGTGCAATTTCTGTGGCCCGGGCAGACGATATGACGCGCAAGAAGATGTAGCGTCAATCTTTCGGACCACCCTTGGCATCCGCGCCGGTGCAATTTTTTCGGCGGGTCGACATGAAATTGTCTTATAGCGATACCCAGTATGTTCAAAGTGGATGAAAGTCTTTTGGAAAGCGGGTCAAAGTGTCCGCAGAGGAAACAATACCGTTGAAATTTTGCATCTTTTGGGGTCGCCATGCCATACCCCGACCGCGTAGGATCAGCCTGTAGACTGGGTGGGTTCGGTTTCTGTTAAGTTGGAGTAAAGGGTGAAGATATGACCGTACAAGAGATTAACCGGTTGCTGGAAGAATGTATAAGCAGCAAAGGCAGCTACGCGGAAATGGTGCACAATCTCTTTGAGTTGGGATGTTCAGACGAGCTTATCAAAGTCATCATTTCTGGCGCCATGGGTGAAAACCTGAAAGATCGCGTTGATCCAATCGTTGCAATGCTGCGCGCCTACGAAGATCTATCAGCCTCGGAGCAGATCGATATTCTGTACTCCATTGTCAACAGGCAGGACGGCCACATGCACAATGATGTCCTGAAACAGCGGACGACGGCGTAAGGCGCGGCCCTATGCGCATGAGCCATGCTTCTTTGAGCGTGAAGGCAGGCAATCGTGGGACCGCCCTGCTTTCCTATCAGCTGCCATGTCAGTGGGGGCAATCAGGATGAGTGCAAATTCGGAAGATACGCTTGCCCGCGGGCAGCAGCTTGGATCGCATGGTCGGCAACAGGACGAAGGCGTTCTGGTGATCCGCACGATTGCAATGCCTGCTGATACCAATCCGTCAGGCGATATTTTTGGCGGCTGGTTGATGTCACAGATGGACCTGGCGGCAGGCAACATGGCGGGTCGGGTTTCGCAAGGGCGGGGAGCGACGGTTTCGGTTGAGGCCATGCAATTCCTGCGACCGGTCAAAGTTGGTGACGAGGTCACGCTTTATGCAAGCCTGCGCAAAGTAGGGACCACTTCAATGCGTATTCACGTCGATGCCTGGGCCCGACCACGGTTTTCGGACAAGGCAGAGAAAGTCACCGATGCTGACTTTGTGTTCGTGGCCTTGGATGAAAAAGGCGTTCCGCGCCCTGTTTTTGACACCACCTGAATTGCACGGTCCCTTGTCGCTATGCGTCATTGGCGACTGACTGTCGGGGAACAACTTCGCGATTCTCTTTAGATCATGCGGTGGTACGGCTTGGTTGGAGAATAAGGGCTTCTCTGGGGCCTTACTCCAAACTTTTTTGCGTAATTGTGCCGAAAAACCGCGAGAACGCGCTTGTCGCCCCAATTTGCTCCAAATTTCGCCTCAATCACGCACAAAGATAGACGAAATCGGTTCACACACGGTTAACACCCACTAATTACTACTCACAGTATGGCGCTGCTCCCAAAGGAGCGGCGTCATTGCTTTTGGCCGTTTGATTTTTGCGTTGTTGCTCAAGCGGTCAAGCGGTTTGCTTGTGAGTTGGCTAACGACATTGCGCGCTGCTCTTGCGAGCGGACGCTCATTCATTTCCACACCACAAGCGGTGGGCCGGTCAGAGATGAAATTACTTGTTTGATTCAACAGCCGTCAGGGCCATGCGCATTGCCGAAATCTGGCTGGTCTTCATAAGAGACTCAACATCCCTTGCAATTACACTCTTGATGTCGGTCTGCTTCATCCAGATCAAGTATTCTTCGTGGGTCACCTGATGATCGGGTCCAATCCATCTGCCGGGTTCACAATGGCTGTAACCATAGCGGAGGTGGGCACCTTTGGCGGCCAGATGTCTAGGCACGAAGGCAAAGACAAAATCGGGCTGCCAGGTCTGCTGGAGTACTTCAAAAAGCAAGCGAGACAGCAAGCTGGTTGCACCATGGCTACGTGGTCCACCCAGCCCGCGTGACGGCAACCAGAAATCCCCGCAATATCCAACAGATCCTGTAACCATCTTGAGCGCTTCTGGACCTTGGAAAAATGTCAGATCAGGATCGGGGGTCGTATCAGGGACAATGTACTTGTGGCGGTGCAAATCCAAATGCTTGCCAAGTGTAATGCCGGACAGGTCCAACAGTCTTACAGCTTGTGTATGGATCAATTCATCGGCTTCGTTGAAACCACAAATCCAGAAGCCGTTGGTTTCATCAATAAAGGAACTGGCCGTGTCGAAAATCGGAGAGATATCGCCCCGATCTTTGCATGTGCCCCGGTAGTAGCGATATAGGGAAAAGTCATCCCCCACCTCGACCCGCATGCCTGCATCTTCAAGCTCTTGGATAAGAACCGAGACATTCTTTGCCATGCCAAAAATATTCCGCGCTGACATCTCTGGCTCCTTGGCCGATCATTTCGAACATCGCAACACTGCTTTTATATCGCCAGAATTGTGTACTATGTTTTTTAATGTCGTCTCAATCTAAAGCGTGACGGATTCCCCGAATGTGGCAATAGAGTCACTCAGTTAGCGAGAGCCAGCGAAGAATCCATAGTCAGATCTGAGGGCAAGTGTGGAATGTCAGCCTTTGCCAATGCCTCAATTTCGACATCTTCTGTAATCACGGCAAGAATGATCAATCCAGGGGTCCCATCGGGAAATACACCCCCCAGAAGCAGCCTCTGGAAGGTTCCTGGCTGTGGCTCCCCGCCATTCTTTGGAAGGTGGGCCAATATATGATCAAGGCGGACTCCGCCTTCATCGTAGATTCGGGAATAGGCGCCTGCGGTAAATTCGTCATACTCAGAACCGGCGTCGTCTTCGGTGATCAATTTGCCGATGGCGCTCTTTGACACAGCCCAACCAAACCAGCGTGCGTAGGCAGATTCCTTGCCGATGTGGACAAAGACCCAGCCTGCGGGCCCCTTGCGGTAGAGCACTGTGTAGGGCCGAATTTCTTCCATTGCCTCATGTTCAATCTGCGTTTTGGCATTGCCCCATGCCATAAAGGCCTTCTTCAGTAGGGGCAGTCCCTCCATGGCAATCTTGGATACCGGATGCTGTTGGGAATAATACACCCTTCCTTCGGAGTCCGTATATTGGAGTTTCTCAAGCCCTCCCGAAGTGTTCTTCTTCAAAGAGGACTGCCCGGCCCACGTGTCCAGCTTCAACAGAAGCGACTTGGCCTCTTCCAACGCCTCATGACCACGACAGGTTAAGTGGTACTGGCGGTCAACGACTTTGAAGAGTTCATGGCCAAGAAGCGTTTCAAGATCTGTAATGTGACGCCGTACGGTCTGGCGTGTCGTACCAAGCTCGGTGCATGCCTTCGACAGGTTCAAATGCCGACTCAGGCACACGAAGGCGCGCATCATGGCAATTGTGACGCCGGTATTATTCTTGGACTGGTACAACGTGCCTCCGGGGTGTTTCGAAGCGTCAGAAAAAAGCAAAACAAAGAAATTTGTCACCGGACTTTGATATCCAACAATGCCCAAACGAAGTCAGAAATAGTGTAATTTCGGGGCTTTATCCGCCTTTGTCCGAAGAACGGCTACTTCTCGACAATTTTCGAAAATGCACGGTGTTTTCGCGCCTGCGGCGATCACGAGAAATCATTTTTTACCAATAAGTTAATCCATGGGCGCAGTGTGTCCAAAGTCTCGCCATCCTTAGGACATTTTCGTTTGGAAAATCAGCGCAGCGAAAGGAGCTGCCATGAACCTCGCAAGTGTGCTTAACAATTCGGTCACGTTCTCAAGCCCGCCACCCGGCTCGGTCAATGTTCTGCTGGGGAAAAAGGTTGAGGGTCCTGGTGGAAAATGGATCCCCTGTGCGACCAAGACCGCTGACGGCGCATACTATTCCGGCCTGTTTCAGGTGGGGCCAGGCAAAAGGCAGGTTTGCGCTGCAAGCGCACCTTTGCTTTGCCCGAATGAAGCGCTTTCGCGCGCGATCGAGCTAGCCTCCGCAGCCGCCGCCTGAATAACCGTTCAGTAGCTTTCCTGAAACAGCCTAGGTTTGTTTCTTCGCCTCGCGGGTTGAAGTCGCAAGCTTCAGGCCGTGAAAGGCGGTTCTGAGTTTTCGAAAAATGGCACGCACAAAAAAGAACAGTGCCCTCACCAGGCACTGTTCTCTAACTGCAATCTAGTATTGCCTCAGGATCCGTCAAAAGCGAAGCACTCACTCGCCGTTACTTTACATTTGACGGAGCCTACAAGCTCACACAACTATAGGCACCATCAAACCAGCTTCCATGCCCGCGGGTAAAAACAAACACTATTTAACCAACACTACGGACCGGGCCTTACTCATTACACCCACTCTTTACGCATCGAACACTTACAACTTGCGTCCGATGGGTTGTTTATGCCGCGAGTCTGACCTCACAACAATTTAATAAATTTATAACTTGGGTGGTAAATTTTTCACACCATGATGGATGATTTATCATACATCACATCGGGTTTGTGCGGCAAAATCTGCATGTTCGAAAGGCCCATGCACCAGCGCGCGTGGATATTGTGTGAAAGTCTTTCAAGCAGGCCTTGCCGGGGTTGGCCGCGCGGTCAGCTTGCGCAGGGCGAAAGAAGACAGTCGTGAAAAAGCGCTGGTTCTTTGGTGTCAGCTTGCCCACTGCAAGCGCAGGGTTGCTTGCGGGGTTTCTTCCACCTTTCCGCCGAATTTGTGCGCTTCGCTGTTCAGGCGCCATGCCAGCCAATGGCGGGCTTCGCTGTCGGCACGACTGAGCCGGAAACGATGAAGCTGATAAGGCAGCATTTCCAGCCTCATAAGTTCGCCGGTTTTGCGGGCGATATCGGCAACGTAGCCCAAAACCAGTTCCGGTCGAAACGCGCGGTTTCCGCCAATCCCTTCGTAGTCGTTTATCAGATCGCCAGCCCCATAGAGCACGAGCCGCCCGTCGCGGACCATCGCAGCGCGGGGATGATGCGAGGAATGGCCAAATACGAGATCGACACCTTCTGCGACCAGTCTCTCGGCAAGCGCGCGGTGTGTTGCTGAAACCGGATAGCCCCAGTTGCCGCCCCAGTGGATCGAAAGAAAGACAATATCGCCGGGCTGGCGTATCTGCGCTAACTGGGCCTTAACCACAGCCGCGATCATGGCGGGTTCTGCGCGGGAGACCCCGGGTTTTCCCGGACCGGCTTGCCACGATTGTGGTACACCCGCGTCACCCAGCGCAAAGGCGAACATGACAAGCCGGCCGCCTTGGTTGCAAGGCAGAACACGCGGCGCGAATGCATCGGGGCCATCCAGACCGGCCCCAGCGCGGGTGATGCCGGCGTCTTCAAGTGCGGCGAGTGTGTGGGCAAGACCGTAACTGCCCCAATCCAAAACGTGATTGTTGGCAAGCATGACGGCGTCGATCCTGGCGGCTTTGAGGAGCGCCACATTGGCGGGGTGCATCCGGTAGTGGATACCCTTGCCCGGGTCATAAGTGCCGCCAAGTGTAATCGCCGTCTCGAGATTCACCAGCCTAAGATCCACGTCCCGCGCATCAAGATCATCCAGCAGATCGCCCCAGACGTAGCGCGGTCCGACCGGACGCGGAATTGCGCCACTCGCTCGTTCGGCGAGCGTGACATAGTCGTTTGCAGAAGTGACATAGCCTTCGAAAAGTTGAGGGCTGCACGACTGCAACTGGATCTGGTCAATCCCGCGGCCAAGCATCACATCGCCTGCAAGAAATAGTCTGAGGCAACCAGAAGGCCGTTTCATCTGCGCCAACCTATCTGCCCCGCAAATGGGATTGCAGCGGAATCGGTTGCGCTCTTGCACAGGGTTGAGAACGAGAAGATGAGAGTGCCCGCCATTCTCCAACCATGCATTATCCGAGACGTGTCGGATTGACTGTGGTCAATGGCGGTGCGCTTGATTTCCGCAAGATCAATTGGGGGGTGCAGTTCATACTCTCCGCCGCAGCCAGATCGGGTTCAATGATTGCCGACACGAGCGCTTTTCCCGCTTCTTGGCCAATGCGCTGGGCAGGTAGCCGTACAGTGGTCAGCCCCGGTTCAATATCGGAAGACCCTTTGAAATCGCCAACTCCAACGATCGTCAGGTCATCAGGAACATTGAGTCCAAGTGCAGCGGCCCCATAAAGGGCACCTGTGGCCTGAACGTCATTCCCACAGATGAGTGCCGTCGGCCGGTCTGGTTGCGCAAACAAGCGCTCGGCATCCTTTTTTGACTCGGAAATGCTGTAGACCGTTGTCAGCATCCAGCGCTGTGGCACGTCAATCCCTGCCGCCTTAAGCGTATTCAGGACAATTTCGCGTCTTGCGAGTGCCCGGTCGTTGCCGTCAGTGGGTGGAAACATACATGCAACACGCCGATGTCCGAGTGAAAGGATGTGCTCGGTGATCAGTTTGCCGGCCTGTTCATTGTCGGCCCCTATGGAGGGGTAGCGAGAACCTTTGGCGTAGTTCCACATCAGGACACAAGGAATTTCCTGCCGGTCAAGCAGCTGGAAAACCGCCTCGTCATGGTCCAGGCCGGTCAGTACAACGCCATCAACACGATGTTCGAGAAATTTGCGCAATATCGCGTATTCACGTTGGAGGTCGTAGCCGTGGGAGGCGAGCAGGATCGTAAAGCCTTGCGCTGCGACCGTGTCAGAGAACGCCTGGACGACTTCGGCAAAGATGGCGTGGTCCAATGTCGGGATCAGAACGCCGATCGTTCCGGACCGTATGCCGTGGATGGTTTGCGCCGCACGATTGCGGATGTAGCCCGTTCTCCTAACCGCGGAATCGATCTTTTTTCGGGTTGCCGATTTCAACAATTCCGGATGGTTGAAATACCTTGAAACGGTTGAGGCTGACACGCCAGCAGCCTTTGCAACAGTGATGATATCTGCTTTTTTCGTTTTATTTACAGTCATATAACAAGAGAATTCCGAGAATTTATGAAAACATTTGCAAAACTATTTTCATCGCTTAGCGTCAAGGGTCAAGCCTGAGTTTGGGAGGAGTTGGGCCAAATGGAGTTCCTTTACTACATGGGCGACGTGTTCACCCCGATCAATTTCGGGTTGCTGTTGCTGGGGACTATCGGTGGGCTAATTCTGGGCGCAACGCCGGGGCTTTCGCCAACCATGGCGGTGGCCTTGCTGATCCCTTTCACCTTTCAGCTTGAACCGCAACAGGGGCTCATTCTGCTGGGTGCCGCATATACCTCGACCGTGGCTGGTGGCGCGGTCAGTGCCATCCTGCTCAAGATCCCGGGCGCGCCAGCTAACATCGCGACCACCCTTGATGGGCATACAATGGCGACAAAGGGCGAAGGGGCAAAGGCCCTGCAATTGTCGTTCCTTGCCTCTGCTGTCGGCGGTCTGTTTGGTGTATTCCTGTTGATCTTCCTGACACCGGTTCTTGCGCAATGGGCGCTGGCGTTCGGTCCGTCGCATCTTTTCTGGTTGGCGATCCTCGGGGTGACCGTGATCGGCACACTTGATTCCAGTTCCGTTGTCAAAGGCCTCTTGTCGGGTTGCATCGGCCTTTGGCTGGCGACGATCGGTTTCGATGACATCATGGGTGCGCAGAGGTTCATCTTTCATCCAGCTGTCAGTGGCGGGATCAACGTCATTCCCGCACTGATTGGCCTTTTTGCGATCCCGCAGGTCATCACCATGTTCACAAAGGGTAGATCAAGCGATGATGCTGAAATCATCAGCGTCAAAAAGCACCCGATCCGTCTGGCCTTTGTCGAAATTCTCAAACGCAAGACAGCCCTCGCTATTGGTACGATGACAGGTTCCATTATCGGTTTGATCCCCGGTGTCGGCGGGCAAATCGCCGGACTGGTGGCCTATGACCAGTCAAAGAAGTTCAGCAAGGAGAGCGAAAAGTTCGGGACCGGTCACAGTGAAGGCGTGATTGCTGCGGAAAGTGCCAATAACGCAATGGTCGGGCCGTCGCTCGTGCCGCTGTTGACCTTGTCAATCCCCGGATCCCCGACTGCAGCCGTTCTTCTGGGTGGTCTGCTGATACACGGCATTTTCCCCGGGCCGGATTTGTTCATGAACTATCCGCAGGTGGCATGGACCTTCATCGACTCGATGCTGATCGGGCAAATCCTGATGTGTGTCTTCGGTCTCTATATCGCGGGTCTGGCGGCGAGTGTCGCCAGGGTACCGCATGCCGTCATGGCTGCAATTGTTCTGGGATTGGCTGTTTTCGGCAGCTATTCGGTTCAGAGTTCAATGGGCGATGTCTATGTCATGGCGACACTGGGCATCGCGATGTACTTCCTTGAGCGCTTCGGTTTCTCGGCCGCACCTCTTGTGCTCGGTCTGATCCTTGGACCGATTGCAGAGGCAAACTTCATCCAAGGGTCAATGATTGCCAATGCGACGGTTGGCACTGGCACGTATTTCTTCACCGGCTGGCTGAACTGGTTCCTGATCCTGATTGTTCTAGCGTCGATCAGTTACTCGATCTGGATGGAGATCATGGCGCGCCGCTACACGACAAAAGAGGACGCTGTCGCGAAAGAAGAGGCGCTGTCATGACCGACCTGCCACGCAGTCAACACATCATTGCATCTGGCCTAATTGCGGTGGTTGGCGTCACCATCGCCTATATCAGCTTCACGCAAGAACCTGCCGACGCCTTTATTTTCCCACGACTGATTTCGTCGGTCTTTGCGGTTCTTGCAATCTGGACCTTTGCCAAAGCTATTATGGGACGCACCAAGGTGGGCAATGGGATCAGCGCTCGGGCGATGCGCAATATGCTGCCCGGCCTGATTGTTGCAGTCATCTATGTCTACTGGGGGGCAAAGGCGCTGGGCTTCTACACCGCGACAGCCCTTGCATTCTTCATTCTACTTTCGCTCTACGATCCGGCACCACATTCAGAGATGAAAAGCTGGATCAAGCGCATCGTGATTACCGCCGGTTTTATGGCGGTCATGTACGGTCTCTTCGCGCAGTTGCTGAACGTTTTTACACCGCGAGAGATCTTTTTCTGAACCGCTCCGGCGGCAGATACCAACCCGAGGGAGGAAACTATGAAAAAATGGATCGCAGGGGCCGCACTGGCCTTGGCCACGATGACGGGAACCGCCTATGCAGAAGGCCATGGCGACTATCCTGACAGGCCGATCATGATGATGGTCAGCTATGGTGCCGGCGGTGCCACTGATTTTCAGGCGCGCATTGTCACAATGACAGCCGGAAACGAAGATGCGCTTGGTATGCCGATTGCTATCTTGAACCGCCCGGGCGCGGGTGGGCGCGTGGGCTGGAACTGGCTCGCAACAGAGGCAGAGGCCGATGGTTACACGCTTGGCGCCTATAACATCCCGCACTTCATCGCGCAGTCGATCGAAGGTGGGGTGTCTTACTCCGCAGACAGCTTTGAACCGATTGCGAACTGGGGTGCCGACCCTGCTGTGTTCGTTGTCGGTGCAGACAGTGAATTCAACTCAATGGAGGACGTCGTCAACTACGCCAAGGAAAATCCGGGGGGTTTGACATTCTCTGGTGCCGGTCTCTTCGTTGGTCACCACATCGCAGCGCTGCAACTTGAGAAAGCGGCGGGTGTGAAACTGGCCTATATTCCGAACAACGCTGGCGGCGCAGGCGCCATGCGGGCCGTCATCGCTGGCGAAGTTCTGGGCGGAGTGAATAACTTGTCCGATGCGTATCGCGCGCAGGCTGCGGGCAACGTGAAAATCCTTGGTATCTTCGATCTAGAGCGCAACGAAGAGTTCCTGCCAGATGTACCGACGATGATCGAACAAGGCTATGACATCGACAACGCCTCCGTGAACTTTCGCGGTGTGATGGTGCCAAAAGGGACGCCGCAAGCCGTGATCGACCACCTTGCTGCCACTGTGCCTGCCATGTTCGAGAATGGGAGTGTCCAAAGCCGGATGGCCGCTGGCGGATCACCCATGCATGTCATGACACGCGATGAGGTGATTGAAATGTGGGCCGCCCGCCAGGAAACGCTCGAAGAGCTGCTGGCCGGTCTCTAAAGCAAAACGCGCAGCGCCCAACTTTGGGTGCTGCGTATTCCAAACAGGAACACTGCCATGAACACCGTTGATCCCATTGCAGAGGTAGAGGCCATCGTGGCGCGCGCGCGTACGGCACAAGGCGCGTTCGAGCGTCAAGGATCTCAGCTGGCCTATGACCGTGCAGCGCAGGCGGCAGCTTGGGCGATCATGGAGCCTTCGCGCAACAGGCATCTGGCCGAGTTATCGGTCGAGACAACCGGGCTGGGCAACGTCGCTGACAAGATCACAAAGAACCATCGCAAGACGCTGGGCCTGATGCGCGACATCCAGCACGCCCAGACCCACGGCATCATCAGCGATGACCCTGCGACCGGGATCACAGAAATCGCGCGCCCTATAGGTGTGATCGGTGCAGTCGTACCGTCAACCAACCCAGGCGCGACGCCTGCGAATAACATCATCAACGCACTCAAGTGCGGCAATGCGATCGTTGTATCACCTTCGCCAAAGGGCGTTCCGACCTGTGAGGCTCTTCTCGGTTATATCCATTCCGAGTTTGACAAGCTGGGGATCGATCGTGATCTGGTCCAGATGATCCCGGGGCGCGGGTCCAAGGAAAAGACACAGCGCCTGTTGGAAATCACTGATCTGATCGTCGTGACTGGCAGCCAGAACAATGTCAGACGGGCTTATACATCGGGCACGCCAGCATTGGCCGTCGGTGCGGGCAATGTCGCCGTGATCGTCGATGAAACGGCCGATCTTGCAGCGGCGGCGGAAAAGATCAAGGCGTCCAAGACATTTGACAATGCGACCTCCTGTTCTTCGGAAAATGCTGTTGTGGTGGTTGGTGAGATTTATGACGCCTTCGCTACCGAGATGGCGCGCACAGGTGGCGCGTTGATCACCGATGAAACCATGGTGACGTCAAAGCTTTGGGTCAAAGGGCATCTCAATCCGCAAGCCATCGCACAGGACGCCGATAAAATGATCGCGGCGCTGGGACTGACTGAGCAAGTGCCTGCCGATACCGCATATATTGCGGTCGAGACGTCGGGTATCGGCCCTGAACATCCGTTGTCAGGCGAAAAGCTCAGTCGTGTTTTGTCGGTCTACAGGGCGAAGGACTTTGGCGACGCCGTCCGCATTACCCGTGAACTCCAGTTGCATCAGGGGGCCGGTCATTCGGTCGGCCTGCATACACAGTCGCATGATCGGCCGCTTACCCTTGCCAACGCGATCCCCACAAGCCGCGTCATCGTCAATCAGGCGCATACTTTTGCGACTGGCGGGTCCTTCACAAACGGTATGCCTTTCTCATTGTCGATGGGGTGCGGTTCGTGGGGCGGTAATTCGATTGATACCAACCTGCATTGGCGTCATTTCATGCAGACCACAAAGATTGTACGTGAGATTCCAGCCAACGAACCGGCCGTCGAGGATATCTTCGGGGACTACTGGAGTGAGGCCGGAAAATGATCTTTGACAAGAGCGTACCGCCGGAGGGGACGGTAAGAGACTGGCTGGACGCGCGGGCGACGAGCGAAGACGTGGCAATCGTTTTTCCGGAAACGGATGAGAGCATCACTTGGCGGAGGCTTCGCGATGAAGCGCGGGACGCAGCGCAGGGATTGGCTGGACTGGGTGTCGAACAAGGCGAGAGCGTCGCAATTGTGCATCCCAATGGCCGGGGCGGTGTCGTCACGCTTTATGCTGCGCTTTATGGCGGATTTCGCGCAACGATGATCAATCTGGCTGCTGGGCCGGACGCAATTGCCTATGCGCTTGATCATAGCGAAGCACGCTACGCATTTGTGCATGACAGCCAAAGGGATGCGATTACGAGAATCGCGCCTGCGCGTTTGTCGATCATTGATGACGGGCTGCTTGAACGCCGCGCGGATATTCCGGAATTTGATGCAAACCAGCATGCGTTATTGATGTACACATCCGGTACGACAGGACAGCCAAAAGGTGTGGTCCATAGTCATGCCAGTCTCTTGGCGGGGGGGTGGACGACGGCAATCGCGCATGAACTGTCAGCCGCTGATCGCGGGTTCTGCGTTCTGCCGATCTACCACATCAACGGCCTTTGCGTGACCATGATGGGTGCGCTTGTGTCGGGCGGATCACTGGCGATGACAGCACGGTTTTCCGCAAGCAGGTTCTGGGATCAGGCGGAGGCCAGCAAAGTGACCTGGTTCTCGGTAGTGCCGACGATTATCAGCCATTTGCTTCACAGCGAGACCAACCCCAGCGCCGAGGTGTGCGACCGGTTGCGGTTTGGGCGCTCTGCATCCTCGGCCCTGGCAGTTGAAACCCAGTCCGCCTTTGAGGAACGGTTCCAGGTGCCGATCATTGAAACAATGGGCCTCACCGAAACCGCCGCACAGATTTTGTCCAATCCCTTGCCACCGGGCGTACGCAAAATCGGGTCTCCCGGCATCGCCTTTGGGAATGAAGTTTGCATCCTTGCCGCAGACCTGCGGACGGCTGCCCCTTTGGAAGAAGGCGAGATCGCAGTACGGGGCCCAAACGTCATGATGGAATACCTGCACAACCCCGAAGCAACGGCAAAGACCTTTGCCGGTGACTGGCTGCGCACCGGTGATCTGGGCCATATAGATGAAGACGGGTACGTCTTTGTCACCGGCAGGCTTAAGGAATTGATCATCAAGGGGGGCGAGAACATTGCCCCGCGCGAAATTGACGAGGTGCTTTATTCGCAACCAGATGTCATCGAAGCGGCAGCGTTTGCGCGGCCCTGCAAAAGCTACGGTGAAACCGTCGAGGCCGCCGTCAGTCTAAAGCCCGGGTCGCAGGTATCAGAGGCCGCGCTGATCGCGCTTTGCCAACAAAGGCTGGGCAAATTCAAATCGCCCGATTGCATTCACATACTCAAGGAGTTGCCAAAGGGTCCGTCGGGCAAGATCCAGCGCCTGAAGCTTGCCGCCCTGGTCTGAAATTCCATAAAGACGAGTTGTCTTCGCGAACGTTCAGATGAAGGCACACAGCGTTGCCAGCGGCATAAGCGGTTGGTGTCGTAGACGCACAGCAGGAAAAACACTAGGCTCTGGTCAAGGTATCAGGCCAAGAGGTTTGCCGCGGTGACGACTGGAACGCCATCTTCAGATGTGAAAAATCTTGGCAAAGACCCAAGTCGCGCAATCTATGATGTCGTTCAGAGCTTCATAGGTTTGATCTCGCCTGACGGGGTCTTGCTGGACGCTAACCGAAGTTCGCTGGATTTTATCGGTATGGAGCTGCCGGACGTCGCGAACAAACCGTTCTGCGAGACGCCGTGGTGGCGCGGCTGCAAGGTATCCCGCGAAGCCCTCGAAGATGCGATCAGGCGGGGGGCCTCTGGCGAATTTTCACGGTTTGAGGCGCGCCTGACCAGCGCGGATGGAAATATCACGGAAGTTGATTTCTCACTGACGCCCATCGTTGGAGAGTGTGGCACCGTTGCCTTTCTGGTGCCTGAGGCCAGAGACATCACAGAGATCAAGAATGCCGCAAATGCGCTTCACGAAACTGAAGCGCGCTTGCGGTTGGCATGTGACGCGGCAGAGATCGGGACTTGGGATTGGGATCTGACAACTGACAAGGTACATTGGAACAAACAGCACTTCGAACTGTTTGGAATGTCAAAACTGTCAGATGAAATGACAATCGAAGCGGCGATCGCAAATCTTCACCCCGAAGACCTGGACCGCGCGATAGAAACAGCCACGCATTCGATTAAGTACAAAGTACCCTATCGGGATGAATTCCGCATCGTCCAGGATAACGGAAACATCCGATGGATTGTCAGTCAGGGCAAGCCGCTACATTTCAACGCAAAAGGCCGGCCGCAGTCCATGATCGGCGTGACCTATGACATTACCGAGCGCAAGAATGCAGTGTTGGAGCTGACCAAGATAAACAAGGAGCTGGAGGAACGGGTCGCCGAGCGCACGCGCGACCTTGAGCAGGAAATGCGAGAGCGGCAAAAGGCGCAAGAAGCGCTGTCGCACGCCCAGCGTCTCGAGGCCATCGGCCAGCTTGCCGGCGGTATAGCCCACGATTTCAACAATCTTCTGGCCGTGATTGGCGGCAATCTCGAACTTGCCTTGCTGAACCTGCCTGATGACCCGGCCGCTGAACTGATCCAGGATTCCCTTAAGGCGGTCGAGGCAGGCGCAAATCTGAACCAACGACTGTTGTCCTTTGCCCAGAAACGGTCGCTCGCACCCGTCGGTCTGAACGTCAATGATCGGATCGCGGACGCTGTGATCATTTATCAACGGGCACTTAACGAAAATATTTCGCTGGAACTGGAGCTGTCGCCAGATATCCGCGAGGCGTTTGTCGATCCGGGCGAATTTGACAGCGCACTGCTTAATCTTGTGATCAACGCACGCGATGCGATGCCGTCTGGCGGCAAGTTGCGCATTTCGACCTGCAACTTAAAATTTGGGCGTGGCGACCGCAAAATGCACCCGTCTGCACATCCGGGCGACTATATCCTTCTTTCGGTCAGCGATACCGGAACAGGCATGACACAAGAGGTGCAGGAGAAGGCGATGACGCCTTTCTTTACGACGAAGGAACCGGGCAAAGGGAGCGGCCTTGGTCTGAGTTCGGTTTTTGGCTTTGCCGGGCAGTCTGGTGGTTTTGTCACGATTGAAAGCGAGGATGGCGCCGGATCGACCATCAATATCTATCTACCTCAAGCGCATTCGGGCGCGCATGCGTCCCTGTCCGATGCCCAAGCAGGAGATACACCATTAGGAAATGGTGAGGTCGTGTTGGTCGTGGAAGATGACGATGCGGTCTTAAGGGTCACCCGCAAACGGCTGATTGCTCTGGGCTATAATGTCATTGAGGCAAAGACAGCTGCGGAGGCAATCAAGCTCTTGGAGAAAGGTGACCCTCTCTCTTTGGTCTTTAGCGACGTGAGAATGCCGGGGGAGTTGTCAGGATATGATCTGGCCGAGTGGTTGTCCCAGAACCGACCGGACATTCAGGTCTTGCTGACATCCGGCTACAATGAATACGCCGTTGGTGAAGAACAGCACATCAGACTATTGGCAAAGCCTTACTCGCTGAAAGTTCTGGCGCATGCGCTGGATGATGCATTGGCCCGCAACTGAAGCCATCGGTATGGCGGGACCGCTGCGATTTGCGATTTGTCAATGCCGCGCTCTCTCGCGTGTTTACCCTTGCGACAATCAACAGTGATTGCAGCCCATGGCCGTAAACGACCGCCTGATCCAATTCGTGCAAGACGCGCTGGCCAACGGGCAGCCGCGCGAAGACATTCGCGCAGCATTGAACGAGGCCGGATGGTCAGAGCACGAGGTTTCCGAAGCACTAGCCTCCTTTGCGACAACCGCATTCTTGCCGCCAGTGCCCCGCCCGCGCACCCAATTGACCGCGCGCGATGCATTCATCTACTTGCTGCTGTTCACCAGTCTTGCGTTTGTCGCTTCCTATCTGATCGCTTTGGTGCACAGCATACTTGATCTGGCCCTTCCTGCACCGGGCGATCCGGAATGGGCATTTCGAGGCGCTACCGACAACATCCGGTGGTCAATCGCGTTCCTCATCGTAGCTACCCCGGTATTTGTCTGGATGACCGTTGTCACCCGACGCCAGATCAACAAAGACATCGGGCATCGGCGTTCACCTGTGCGCAAATGGTTGACTTATATGGCTTTGTTGGTGTCGGCGTTGGTGTTCTTCGGTGATGCGGTCTTTGTAATTTATGCATTCCTGACAGGTGAAGCGACTCTGCGGTTCTTTCTGAAAGCACTGACAGTTGCCTGTGTGACCGCAGTGATCTTCGCGTTCTATCTGCATGATATCGAGGCCGACACGGATGAAAGGTAGTCTCATTTTTCCAGCGACTGTTGCAGCGATTGCCATTGCGATTGTCGTCGGGTTGTTCTTCGTCGGTGGGCCGTTGCAGGGCCAACGTGATAAGTTTGACACCCAGCGCTATCTGGAACTGAGCAAGCTTGGCCGTGCGCTTCTTTGTGAGCAAAGTGCCCGCGTCGATGCCTTGCCTCTCCCACAGGCGCTGAGCGTCGAGGCTTTTCGCGTCCACTGCAGTAGCGCGGGGATTGCAGCGGATGATCTGTTCGACGACGAAACCGGCGCACCCTATGTTTACAAGCGCATAAGCGACCAAGACTTCGCGATCTGTGCAACCTTCCATGATGCAGAACGCACGTTGCGACTGATCGGTCCTGTCCGCGTTGGCGGCGTGTTCGATCCTGCGACAGGCTGCATCTCGGGTTTGGTCCGCTAGGGCAGCAATCTTCGACTAGGTCCAAGCGGATAAACGCGCTATTGCTGTGACAATCGAGGGGAACCGGAAGGCACGCCGATGAGACCACATTCCACAGCATTGCTCATTGGTTTCCTAGCGACAGTCGCTGCCGCCGATACGCCCGAGACTTGGGAGTTCCACCCCGGTCAGGACGGGTTTTCGGATGCAGCCATTCTGGATCTTTCCTATCTGAATGAGCAGACAGCAGGTGAAACGGGTTTCATCCGTCGCTCGTCAGATGGCGCCGCATTCGTACGTGGCGACGGCGCGCCGATACGGTTCTGGGCCCTGAACACCTTTGTTGCCAGTCTAGGTATGACAGACCTTCGCGACCATGCCCGCTTCCTTGCAAAACGCGGTGTCAATATGGTGCGCCTGCACGGCCAGGTCCCGCAGGCAGGACAAACCGGCGGCCCACTGCAGGCAATCGATGAAGCTGAACGCGACAGGCTCTGGCAACTGGTCGCTGCGATGAAAGAAGAAGGCATCTACGTCACCTTCAGCCCGTATTACCCGCATTTGGTTCACGCCGAGGCAGCCGAGCGTTGGCAGGTCCCCGAGGATAGCCCCGGACTTTCAGGGATGATCTATTTCGATCCTGTTTTGCAGGACGCATACAAGGGCTGGCTAAGCCAGACGCTGGTTCCAGTAAACCCGCACACCGGTCTGGCCCTCAAAGACGACCCCGCTTTGGCGATCATACAAATGCAGAATGAAGACTCTCTTCTGTTCTGGACATTCAACAATATCATGGGGCGAGAGGCGTCGCTGCTTGGTGCCCGTTTCGGTGCGTTCCTCGAAGGGAAATACGGTTCGCTGGAGGCGGCAAAGACCGCTTGGGGCGGTGTCAATGCGCCCGGACCAATAGCTGATTTGGCCGATGATTGGGAAGGCGGGGTGATCGCCCTTTCAAATATCTGGCACCTGACAGCAGATGCAGATCCCGGTCCTGCCGAGGTGAGGTTGTCCGATCAGGCGCAGTTTCTGACCCAGACAATGCGGGATTGGCATGCCGAAGTCGCGCGCTTTCTGCGCGAAGATATCGGTGCACCCCAACTCTTCAACGCTGGAAACTGGCGCACTGCCGACGATGTGCTTCTGGACGATCTTGAGCGCTATTCCTACACCACCGGTGACGTCATCGGCGTGAACCGCTATGTCGGTGCGCTTCATGAGGGCGAATATCCTGGCTGGGCGATTGTTGCGGGTGACAGGTTCCGTGAAGAGGGCTTGCTGGGCCGTCCGCTGGACCTGCCGGTGACGCTGCGTCAACCCGTTGGCTACCCCTACATCATCAGTGAAACACTCTGGGTTCCGCCAATGTGGGAACAGTCCGAAGGCCCCATTCTGATGGCAGCCTATCAGGCCCTCACCGGTATCGACATAAGTTACTGGTATGCAACGAGCGATACACAGTGGCGAGACCCGCAAAGTGCCAACGGCTACCTGCCGAGTGTGGGCAAATGGGTCGTTTCCACGCCCCAACAGATGGGTGCTTTTCCCGCCGCCGCGCTGATCTTCCGCCGTGGATTGATTGATGAGGCCCCACCGGTAATTGTAGAACACCGTGCGCTGGACGCGCTTTGGTCGCGTGCCGTACCTCTGGTTGTGGCGAAACAGGGTTTCGATCCGAACCGCGACACGAGACGTGGGGGATTTGGGAGTGGGAGGTTGGTTGGGCAAGAGAGCCCAGAGGTGGCCCAGGCCAGCCCTTTCAGTTTCCTTGTCGGCCCAGTACAAGTCGCGTTCGGTGATGCGGGTGCGGATTTCGTGCATCCTGATCTGGATACGCTGATCGACACCGATAGGCAGCGCGTGCAGAGCCTGACCGGTGAGCTGACGTGGGATTGGGGAAGCGAAGTCGTTACCCTGAATGCGCCAAGCGCCCAAGGCGTGGTTGGCGCGACGGCATCACAGTCGTCCTTTATTTTGCAGGACGTCACAATCGAGAGCGCAGCTGATTATGCCAGCATCATTGTCGTGCCTCTCGACGACCGTCCAATCGCGCAATCGGCCCGACTACTTGTACAGATGAACAGCATTGCACGTCCGACGGGGTGGCGCGCCCGCCCGGTTGACCATGAGAGCGGTCAGGCGCTCGAGGTGACCGATTTCGGTACGGCGCCCTGGCAGATAGACCGGATCGAAGCACGGCTGCGTATCGGGAACACCGGTTTGTCAAAGGCGACGGTGTTGGACGCAAATGGCATGGCATCCGGCACGGTGCCGGTTCTGCGGCATGATGACGGGTTGTCTCTAAGCTTGCCTTCAAACGCACTCTACGTGGTGATCGACTAGCTTTTCCGTCGGATGAACATCCGCCTCGTGTAATCTTGGTGGGTTCGCATGGTTCCTGATAGCCATCTCATTCTTCTTCCCGCACGACATCTGGCACGCCGAGGCGTTCAATCAGACGATTTGTCTCGCGCTGGACAAGGGCGATGTTGCTGTCACGGACGGTTGGCAACAGTGCGCGGGCCTTGCGGGTACTGGCATAGTCAAGCCGGGCCGTGATCAGTTCCTCTTCACTGCCGCCATGCGCCAAGACCTTGCCGAATGGATCAAGAATCCGCGACCCACCCCAGAAATTCAGGTCGCCTTCGCGTCCGACGCGATTGGTCATGACAACAGGAGCCCCGTACATCATTGCGTAGAACTCAAGCGTCGTTGCCCATGATTGTGGATTGTCGAAATCACCACCAACGGCTTCGCGCCCGCTGGAAATGGGGGCTGTCAACAGCGTAGCACCATGCAGGAAAGCAAGATGGGCAAGGGCCGGGTTGTACAGGTCCGCGCAAATAAGAAGGCCAAGCACCCAGTCCTCGGTGATGGGATGGGTGTCCACAAACCGGCCATGGGCATAGTATTTCGTCTCGATCAGGCGGCCGTAGGATGGCAGGTTGATCTTGCGGTGAATATAGCGCAGCCGCCCGTTCTGGAACACGGCTGCCGCATTATAGAACTGCGCACCGCGGGCTTCCTCGACGAAGCCGACAATGATTTTCATTTCGCCGGCTGCACGACTGAGTGCGATAAGGCGCGGATCATCACGTGTCATGACCACATCAAGCAATGTCTCGGCCCCGTAGTGGCCCACAAGCGACAATTCGGGAAAGACAAGCAGTTCAACGCCCAGTGATGCAGCACGTTTGACGTAGTCATGATGCTTGGCGAAATTCGCTTCCAGATCGCTGGTTTCAGACGCAATTTGCGCGGCGCCGACCGTGAGAAAACGGCTCATATCATAGGCTCCCGATGATCAGCAGGGCACTGGCCCGGACGGTGCAAAAAAGCACCAACGCGTCTGCCTGCAGCGCGAAAGAGGGATATTCCGAAGGCATTATGGTGACCGCTTTCAGCGTCCATGGGTCCGGTCATAGGCATTCGGCGCCGGCGGCTGCCAGTCAATCAAAGTCTCTGTAGCTGGCGCGAACACCTGCATCTGCAGCGGGTAGCACACAGCGGCATCGCTCGAATGTTCTGCACTGCAATCGCCTCCGGGGCAGGCGCTGAGAACCGCCAGCAGATCAATCTCTGCAAAGAACTCGATAAAGTCACCGGGGCGGACAGGGCTTGCTTTCATGAAGTACTGGCCCGTGTCGCGGGTGAACCCTGTGCACATAAAAACATTCAGGACATCGTGCACAAATGGTTCGGCCTCGGCCAGACTCATCTTCGTATAGTCTGCCAAGGCGCGGGTCAGGTTCGAGTGGCAGCAATGGTGGTAGGCATGCCCCGACAGAAGTTGACCTGTGTAAGGATCGCAGCGGGTTCCGATCACGTCATGAACACTCCCGCCGAACTCATCAATCCCGTACCAGTCCAGACTGTCCTCGGTCACTGTGGCCATCGGGCGCAGCGTCGGGAACGATGACCAAAGCCTGTCTCCTGTCGTCACATGTGTCCCGTGCAGCGCACGTGTCTTGCCCGAGTAGAAACGTTCATTCAGATCCTGCGCGTTGAAGAGGTTCAGATCACCGACCTGCGGGCCTTCTATGCTATTGATCCGCAGAAACGATCCTGCAGGAACCAAGATCACCGAGGCATCACGTGGTGCGACTGTGACCTGTGACACCAGCGCAGCGCTGTCTCGGGCTTTGTGATAGAGGCCCAGATCGGGTGCCGGCAACGATGTGGTCGGGTAGCAGATCACAGGCTTTATCGCGCGGCGGTCGTCTGCATCGGGTGGTGTGTCATGTCTTGTCATGGGGCGACTTGATACGGCAGACCTGTCAAATGCAAAGCAAAAATCGCGCAAGAACCCATCAGTTGCGTTTCAAGCGGCCTGTCGCCACAAGTCTTCCGCGATAAACGTACAAACGCGCGAAAGCCAGCAGCCCAACAGGGGGCCCTCCCGCCTTCAATCAGAGACCCCGGCAAGAACTTCGACCAACTCCAAGACAAGCCGCGTATCATCATCAACGCGCAGAAAACTGTCGCCAACACGATAGTAGCTTTCCCCCGGTGGCAAAAGCGGCAGCCCATAGCGGGCAGGATCTTCACTGCGCCAATAACCATCGTTTTCGTATCGGTCGCCAATGCGATAATTCTTGCCGACCTGGCCTGGCGGGATACAGGGCGGGTTCTTCTTGGCCAAACCAGGCGGGCAATGACCTGTTGCCGGTTGTGCCTGTGCCATTGATTGCCCAAGAGGTGCAAGGACGATCAGTGCGGCGGTTATCGCGGAAAGGTACTTCATCAGGGTTTCCAATTCTTGCTGGAACATCGGGACCACTATGCAGGATTGGCGTCTGCTATCCAATATCCTCATCCGGGTGGAGGCAGAAAGGCGGGTGTGCCGCACCGTCGAAAATCAGTGAAGGGCGTCAATTGCGCCCTGCCTAGCGGGCGTTGATGATGCGGGTCCTGCGGTGCGTGTGCAGGCGTCTGAACCGCGCTGCCAGCCAGAACATGATGATCGCAACGACAAGTGCGGTCAGCGCGATGGCCCAGCCCAGCGCAACCACCCCCGAACCCGGCCAAAAAAACAGAATCAGACCAATCAACAAAGCGAGAATTCCGGCGTTACGTGCCGTCATACGCTCTGGTTCCCATTCGGGGATGCGCCGCCAGGTCAACAGCGCGCCGACGCCGGATATCAGCGCAAAGGTGCCCAAGAGCAAGAAGGCAAACCGCGCTGTTCCCTCGGGCCAGACGAGCAATATCAATCCGATCAGGATCGAACCAATACCTACACCCCCTGCGGCACCCCTGCGTCCAAAGCCAAGCAGTGTGAACCCACCGTCGAGGACAAGAAGCAAACCCATAAGCTGGAGCAACAATGACATGCTGGCGGTCGGCCAGAAAAGGGCGGCAATCCCGATGGCAGCGGCAATCAGGCCCCGCACGAAGAACGCCCACCAAAGGGCTGCAAGCCGGGCACTCAGCGCCTCGTCGGCCTGTAGTGTGCCCTTATCAAGGACTTCGGCATGCGGTTCTTCCGGTTTTTCCATCTGGTCGCACCTCGCAACAGTTTTAGCCTAGCGCCACTGACCATGCGTATCAACTTCTGCAAGTCATGCCCAAGACCCCTGACATCCCATGGCCAGCTGGCCACTTATACGGATTTTCGGAAGAGACCTTTTATCACAACGCGATCTGACTATATATTTCCATATAGAAATGTGAGGGCCAAATCATGAGCATCAAACTTGCCTGCCTCGCGTGCGGTCAGGCCAACCGTCTGCCGGAAGACCGGCTGGGTGCCAAGCCAAAGTGCGCCACCTGCGGAGCGCCGCTGATTAAGGACGCGCCTGTGGATATCTCACTCGATATTCTCAAGAAGGCAGAGCGCACCGACGATATTCCGCTGGTCGTGGATTTTTGGGCTGCTTGGTGTGGACCTTGCCGGATGATGGCTCCCGAGTTCGCCAAGGCTGCGAAAGAACTCAAGGGCCGCGCCCGCTTTGCCAAACTTGATACCGAAAGTTCCCCTGCTGCTGGAAGCCGCTACGGCATCCGCGGTATTCCCCTTCTGATCGCTTTCAAGGGCGGCCGCGAGGTTGGGCGCCGGACCGGTGTCACCCCGGCACATGACATTGTGGGTTGGGTCGCAGGCGAAACCAGCAAGTGATGCTAGATGCGCGAAGCTCAAAGATGCACCTCTGCCGTCACGACCATTAGGGTGCCCGCTGCTGGGACACGGCAATGGAGATCTGTCTTTGATGAATATCAATGATGCAACGGTTTGTGCCGCTAGAGTTCAACTGCCCAACAACGATGGAAGCGTAGCGCCAAGTCCGTTGTGATAGTGTGCGTCAAGAGAAGGAACAAGTAGATGAAAGATAGAACGTGGTTTGCGGCCCTGAGTGCGGGCGGCCTTGTATTGCTCAGCGCATGCGCTCCAGAGCCTGCCCCGCAGGTGATTTACGCTGAACCGGTGTTTGACAAATTAGGCAACCCCTCATGCCGTCCCGGAGATGTCCCGATCGGAGGCGCATATACCGCTGACCTGCCTCTCTGCAGCGTTATCTCCGGTGAACCGGTGGCGCTTGTGACACCTGTGGTGACTGATGATGACGGGACGGTCATCGTGCCTGACACCCCCGATGACGATCCGATCGATGATGACACGACCGGCGGCAACCAGAATCGGACCCAGAACGAAATCCGTAACGAGAACCGGAACAACCAGCAGTCTGGTAGCAGTTGATCCTTGGCGGGCGGCAGTACGTCTTTTGGAATCTTCCGATTGACTGCTGTCCTGACCGTTCGGGATCATGAAAGCTGACGGTCACATCGTTTTGACCAGTCGTCAGGTGCATGAAAAACGCCCGGCCCGGATGAGAAGCTTGAAACGGCGTCTCGCAATACCCAAATCGGATGTGCGAGCCGATCGCAGTCCCTTCCCTGACTGCGGCAGCACTTGGTGAGGACCCTTGTCGCTTAACCCGACGAGGGTCTTCTGTTTTTGGGAACAACTTTAGAAAACGACGGGTCAATCCATTGGATGACGGTTGTCTGCGCGCATGCGAACCCGTGTTGATAGGAGCTTTTGGTTGTTCTGCTCGCAAGGTCCATATGGACCTTGAACGCGAATATGGGCGGTCCGACCCGCGTTGGTCCGAGCGCTGATCTGCGGATCGTCTGGGCAAGTTTGAACACCGTGTCATCTGCACAACGCTTCGATGGATGCATCGACAACGAACGGTTGTACAAGACCGTGTCTGGTGTCTATCAGGATGCATATTGCCTGAACGGATCAAGCGCGTCAGGCGGGGAGCCACGGCTATGAAAACGCCAATTCGACTTTCCATAGCCGTCTTGGCGGCGCTCTACGCATCTCAAGTATCCGCGGATGACTGGCGTGGCGGCTACTCACTCTATGGCACGTCCGGCCTTGTCGAAATGCCCTCGGCTTTCGTGCGGCCGGATGCCGAGATCGGGATGACGCTTGGTGGTTTTGAAAACCAACAGAGGGCGTCATTCAATTTCCAGATAACGCCGCGCCTGAGCGGTACATTCCGGTATTCGCGGCTTGCGGAATATTCTGGCCCGGGTACGGGCGATCTCTTTGATCGCAGTTTTGATCTTCATTATCAATTCCTTGCAGAGGACGGTTCGCGCCCTGCGGTTGCCATTGGTTTGCGGGACTTTATGGGAACGGGCGTCTACAGCGGGGAATACCTTGTCGCGAGCAAGACGCTCACGCCGCAGCTTCGCGCGAGCTTGGGACTTGGCTGGGGGCGCCTTGCCACGGAAGGTGGATTTGAAAACCCACTCGGGGTTTTCGGCGATGCCTTTACCGATCGTCCGCAACTTGACTTCGGCTTTGGCGGCAAACCCTCGTTCGACCAGTTTTTCCGCGGCGATGCGGCATTGTTCGGTGGTGCAGAGTGGCACGTCAGCGATAGTCTGATCGCCACCGCGGAATATTCCAGTGACGGCTACGCGCGCGAGACGGGTCTGGGCATCGTCGAGCGCGACACCCCCTTTAATTTTGGTCTGAGTTATGCACCCGGCGCGGACTACATGCTTAGTGCCTATGCCTTAGGCGGCAGTGACATCGGCATTTCTGCAACCCTGATACTTGACCCGAAAGACCGCATGGCACGCAGTGGCCTTGAGGCCGCGCCGGTACCGGTTTCGGTTCGAGGGCGAGAGATGATCGGGAACCGGTCTGATAGCGGGGCGGCACAGGCATTGCAGGAAGCGACAGCAACTGCGCTCTTGGCGGAAGGTATTGTCCTGCAGGGCTTGGAGCGATCCGGCCGTACGGTCCGGGTGCGTTTCGCAAATACCAGATACCGTGCCGAGGCACAGGCCCTTGGCCGCGTCGCACGGGTTCTCACCACGACGATGCCGCCGCAGGTTGAAACATTCGTCCTTGAACCGAGCCGCAGCGGTCTGCCCCTGTCAACCGTCACGATCCAACGATCTGATATGGAGCAACTGGAAAATAGGCCCGATGCGGCGGCACAAATCCTCGCAAGAGCGACACTTGCAGAGCCATCTGTCGAAGTTGTGGGTGGTGTCGTTGACGCGTCGACCAGCGGCTTTGAGTGGGGCCTTGCGCCCTATTACGCGGTTCAGTTGTTTGACGGGTCAAATCCGCTGCGTGGTGAATATGGTTTGCAGGGCGATATCCGCTATGCCCTGCGGCCCAATCTCTACCTTGAAGGGACGGCGCGTTACCGCGTTTCAGATAACCGTTCTGATGCCCGGGTATCAGAGTCCACCTTGCAGCCGGTGCGGCGCAATGTTGCAGAATATGGAACAGCAGGTGAAATCGGGATCGAGGACCTTGCGCTGCATTGGTACGAGAGACCGGGGCGGTCGCTTTATAGCCGTGCGTCGCTCGGGTACTTTGAAAAGATGTTCGCCGGAGCCTCGGCAGAAATCCTGTGGAAGCCTGTCGACAGCCGCCTCGCACTCGGAGCGGAGCTCAACTACGTGGTGCAGCGCGCCTACGATCTTGGCTTTGGCGCACAGGATTTTGCTGACCTCGGCGGCTCCTATGACGTCGTTACGGGCCATGGATCAGTCTACTATGATTTCGCAAACAGCTTTCATGGCAGGATAGATGTCGGTCGCTACCTTGCTGGTGATTGGGGGGCGACCTTTGCCCTTGACCGCGAATTTGCAAACGGGTGGCGTGTTGGGGCCTATGCGACGTTGACGGATGTGCCCTTTGATGACTTTGGCGAGGGGTCGTTCGACAAAGGGATCCAGCTAACGATTCCGGTGGACTGGGCTGTTGGAAACGCCACGCGTGACCGGGTTGATGTCCGTCTCTCATCTCTTAGCCGTGATGGCGGTGCGCGGCTGAACATCGATGGCCGTTTGTATGAAACAGTGCGCGATGGCCACGTTGTGGCGCTTGAGGAAAGCTGGGGGCGTTTTTGGAGATGAGAAGGCTGGTTCTACTCGCGGCGCTCTTGGGCGTCACAGCATGCGGCCCTCTTGCCGAGAACCAACCCGTTGTGAGCGCACTGCGGGGGATCGCAGATGCGGGTTCTGGACTCTGGCAGCAGGAGAGCGACCCGCGAGAGACACTGACACGGGCGGTGATTGATGCGGCATCGAGTGACGTTCTGTTGTCTGTGCCGGCCACCGCAGACACTGCAACGGTCTATACCAAAGTGTCACAGAACGATGATTTGATCACCTGGATCTCTGAAGAGGGGGACAGTCTGACGCTGCGGGATGGTCTTGTCGTAGCGACGCGTGGTTTGGGCAACGACCTGATGGGAGCTGATTTAAGCCAAGTCCACCGCGTTCTCGTTAGAGGGAATGGAACAGTAGCGCGGCTTCACGAATACCTGAATGGTGAAGATCAGATCATTACAAGAGCTTATCAGTGTGAAGTTGTCACCGTCCGCAGCGATGTCATCGAGATATTCGAGGTCAAGCACCAAACGCGTATCGTGAGCGAAACTTGCACCGGGGAGACGGGTGGTTTCCGGAACCTCTACTGGATCGACACGGCTGGAATGATCTGGCAATCCCGTCAGTGGGTTTCCGCAAGGTTCGGTGCGGTGGACATCTATATCCTTCGCAATCTTAAACCATGAATTGCAAAATCATGCCGTTTCATCTACCAATAAAGAGCAAATCAATGTAGCCCAAAAAAGGAGCTAAATTTAATGAATATCAAGAGTTTGACAGCTGCCGCGATCATGGCAACTACAGCTTCGTTCGCCAGCGCGGGCGGTCTGTCCGATGAGATTACTGAAACCGACGTACCAGCGCCGGTTGTTATGGAAGAGCCCGCTGGCTCCGGTTCGATCTGGATTCCGCTTGCTGTGATTGCTGTGCTTGTTGCAGTTGCCGCTGGTGATTCAGGCGGCGGCAGCTAATTCCGTTTCGCGGTCGCTCGTGAGTTGAAGTTCGCAAGAAAGCGGATTTGTATTTCACCGGCTTTTTTAGAACCAAGCCAACTGGATCGTGACTGGCTGGGAAACTGGAAAACAAAAGAAAGCGCGCTCTCGCCGGGTGCGCTTTCACAACTTTAAGGTGATCTGATTTCATGTTATCTGCCCGTCAACATCTTACGTCCTATTGTATAACCTGATGTTACCGGAGTTCTGATGCGGTTCCTGATTGCTCTTGTCTGTTGCTTTGGACTCTTGGCGTGTGCTGACGGTTCAAGCAGTTTTCCTGTGACAACTGACAAGCAGGCTGCGCTTGATGACAGGGTGGCAGTCGTGCGCCTTGATGAGGGGAACATCGGGGCCTTCGATCGCGATGCGCCGCCATCGCAGGGCGCGGATCTTCCAGGACCAGTGCGGTGGAACTACAGGGTCGGGCCCGGCGATATCCTGAGCGTCCTGGTCTTTAACCATCCCGAGCTAACCATGCCAGCAGGGCCGCAGCGCAGTGCCGCTGAATCAGGTTTCCGTGTGCAGTCCGACGGCACATTCTTCTACCCCTTCGTAGGACAGGTGCAGGCCGCTGGCCTCGCGCCCGAGGAGATACGTGCAAACCTCATGGTGGGCCTCGCGGAATACATCACCGACCCGCAGCTTGAAGTCCGCGTGGCGGCTTTCAATTCGCAAGCGATCAATATCACTGGCGCCGTCGCCGCACCGCAAAGGATCGCACTTACGACAGTTCCTTTGACACTGATTGATGCTGTAAATGCGGCGGGCGGCCTCGATCCGGATGCCGATCCCGGGCGCGTAACCGTACAGCGCAATGGTCGTTCATACCGCGTTGATCTGGAGGGCTTTCTCGAACGCGGGATGGCTTCGAACAACCCGATGCTCGGGGCCGGAGATGTGGTTTATGTGCCAGCACGTGAGGCGCAAGAGGTCTTTATTCTGGGTGAAGTCGGACGGCCCGCCGGAATTGATCTCGCAGGTGAGACGCTTTCTTTGACACAAGCACTTGCACGTCAGGGGGGCCTTGACGAATTGCGTGCCGACGCGCGCGGGATATTCGTTTTCCGCGGCAATAGCGACAATATGACAGTCTTCCAGCTTTCGGTAGAATCGCCTTCCGGCTTCTTGTTGGGCACGCGCTTCAACTTGGAGCCCGGTGATGTCGTATACGTGACCCGTTCACCGCGTCAGCGATGGAATGACACAATCCTTGGCTTGCTGCCCACTGTTAGTGCGGTCAACACAACAAACACAACAGTTGATGGACTCTGACCAAAGATGAAAAGCGTCCTGACTGTTTGTGTGGGCAATATCTGCCGATCCCCTGTTGCAGAGGCGATCTTGCGCGAGAGGCTGCCGGGCTACACAATTGCATCTGCTGGAATCGGCGCAGTCGTTGGCAGCGATGTAGACCCCACAGCGCGTGCTGTCGCCGAGGCCGCTGGCGTGTCGGTTGGTGATCACGTGGCGCGACAGTTCACACGTGACATCGGGGAGCAGCACGACCTTATTCTGGTTCTCGAAGGTGGGCATAAGCGCGAAATCGAGCGGATCGCACCTGCGCTGTCGGGGCGGGTCATGCGTCTGACACGCTGGAACGGGGATGCAGACATTCCAGACCCTTATCGCAAAAGCAGGGAATTCCACGAATATGTATTCGCGTTGATTGAAGAGGCCACAACGGCCTGGGTGGCACGTCTGCCCCCAACAGACCGGAGTGATCGATGACCGAACCACTGCCACCCCAGCACAGTCCTGTTGAGGATGACGAGATTGACCTTATCGATCTGTTTGGGCGGCTTTGGGCGGACAAACTCACAATTATTGCCTTTGTTGTTGTCGGCGCTCTTGGTGGTCTGTTTTATACTCTCAATACAACCCCGACATATCAGGCAGACGGTCTTCTCCAGCTCGAAGAAAAGGCAAACCAGCTCGGCCTTCCCGAGGGACTTGCAGACCTGTCAGGGGACAGCCCGCGCGCCGTCACTGAAATTGAGATCATCAGGTCGCGGATGGTGGTTGGCCGCGCCGTGTCCCGTCTTAATCTTGACTGGTCAGCCGCACCGCTGCATGTCCCGCTCGTCGGGCACCTGCTGGCAACGCAGAACCTTCCGCTTCCTCAGTGGAGCTTTTTGGCCCGCTATGCACGGCCGGGTGATGCCATCCGCCTTGATCTTCTTGATGTCCCGGCTGCATGGCTCGGAGAAGAGATCCGGCTGACAGCTCAGGAGGACGGGCGCTTTCTGCTGACCCTGCCCAACGGACAAGAGTTGCAGGGCGAGGTCGGTGAACCCGTTCTAGATGAAGATGTGGGGCTTTCGTTGCGGGTTGGCGCCCTTGCCGCCCAGCCGGGGCGGGTCTTTGTCCTCGTACAACTGTCCGAGATCGAGGCGATCAAACGTGTCACAGACGCCCTTGGCATCTCTGAGCAGGGGCGCAATTCGGGCATTCTGCGTATGACCTATGATGCAGATACGCCAGAGACAGCGCGCCGGACGCTCGATGCAATTGCACAAGCTTACCTTACACAGAATGCTGATCGCAGTGCGGCCGAGGCTGAAAGCAGCCTCGCGTTTGTCGAGAGCCAAATCCCCGCCGCACGCGAGACCGTGGAGGAGGCAGAGGCCGCGCTGACAAGTTTCCGCGAGGCACAGGAAGCTATTGCCCTCGGAGCCGAGGGCGAGGCGCTCTTGACGCAGATCCGTTCACTTGAAGCAGAACTCATTGACCTCGCCGGTATCGAGGAAGAGGTCGCAGAGCGTTACACGCCTAATCACCCCGAATACCAGAGACTACTTGCCAATAGGGCGCGGGTCGAAGAGCGTTTGTCCAACCTGCGCGAAGAAGTGCGCGCCTTGCCCGCCACACAGCGCGAAGTACTTACCCTGACGCAGGATCTTGAACTTGCACGAGAAGTCTTTGTCCAACTCCGTAATCGCGCGCAGGAATTGCGCGTGCTCAGTGCGAGCAATATCGGGAACGTCCGCATCATAGACACGGCGCGCGTCCCCGAAGAGCCTGTCGCGCCGCGCAAAGTCATTGTTCTTGCGCTCGCAAGCCTTCTCGGCTTGATCATTGGGGCCGGAACGGTCTTGGCAAAAAGCTATCTGCGCAAGACGGTCGAGGGCAGTCAGGAGCTTGAGGCGATGGGCCTTCCTGTTTTTGCAACCCTCAACCGGCACACATCGGGGCTGAAATCTGCAAAAGGAAGAAAGACCCTGCCACTGGTGGCGCTCGAAACGCCAGAAGACCTCTTTGTCGAGGGGTTGCGGTCACTGCGCACCGGGTTGCATTTTGGCATGCTGGATGCGCAGACGCGCTCCGTTGTCTTCACTGGTCCCGCGCCCGGCGTGGGCAAAAGCTTTATCTCTGCGAACCTTTCTGTCGTGGCGGCACAGACAGGCCAGAAGGTCTGCCTTGTGGATGCCGACATGCGCCGCGGTCAGCAGCGCAAGTATTTTGATATCCCCAGAGCCCATCCCGGCTTGGCAAATGTGCTTGCAGGTGAGGTCGATCTGCCATCCGCGCTGATCGCAACGGGCGTGGAAAACCTCTCGGTTCTTTCCAGTGGACCCTTCCCGCCAAACCCTTCTGAACTGCTGATGCGGGAGGACCTTTCACATCTGATCAAGATGCTTGACGCAGACTTCGACCTCATCATCATTGATGCACCGCCGGTTCTGGCCGTCACCGACCCTGTCGTGCTGGGCAGGGCTGCGGGTGCCGTGATTGCCGTGACCCGCTTTGGGCGGACCCACCCCGGAGAAGTTCTGGCCATGAAGAAAACGCTTGAGGCGGCAGGCGTGAAGCTCTCGGGCGCGATCCTCAATGATTTCGATCCTAAAAGTGCGCGGGGGCGGTATAGCTACAACTACGCCTACAACACGCGTTATAGCTACAAATCGGGAGAGTAAGGGGAAAAATGCGACTAAGGCCCTTTCGCTCAAGTCCAAGATTCCGCCATCGTCCTCTGTTATTTGAGTGTATTGCGCCCATCGCCGCCGACCTGACTACCCAAGATAGCGGACCAACCGGGGTATGCTGTCCCCCATAAAGGAGCATTCTCAACTTGACCCGGGCAGTTGGGGTGTCAGCCAGTGGATGCCTAAGGGTTGCCTAACCAGCGCATCCCGCGATCTGATAGACGACGCTGCACGCGGCCGGGATAGTCCGAGATGATTGCGTCCACCTGAAGGTCAATCATGCGGTCAATTTCAGGTATATCGTCTACTGTCCACACTGCCACAACCAGCCCGAGCTCCTTGGCGCGGATCACAGTCGCTTCAGCAATATCATTCACATTCGGACACCACAGCAAGCCACCTGCCTCAGCCACCATATCTGGGATATTTGCCTCGCGCCCTGTGAAATCCGGACTGATGGACTTGGACGAGTCTTCGCCCTCGTCATCGGTATTTTCGGGCATCTGCGTCAGAAAGGAACAGGGCATATCCGGTGCCTGCATCTGACACTCAGCCAGAAGGTTCCAGTCGAAGCTATGCAGCAGCGTGCGCGCTTCCAGACCCGCAGCGCGGACCTCTTCCACCACCCTTGCGACCAGTCGACTGCGGTATCCGCTGTCATGAGCAAAGTCGGGGTCTGACTTTATCTCTAGCATCAGGGCAGCTGCAGCATGACGCGGTTGGGCGATCACCTGCAGAAACTCTGTCAGGCAAGGGACGTGGACACCGTCAAGCTGCGCCTGATCGGGAAACCGCCGCCCATAGGCGGTTGTGCCGTCAATCCGTCCGATATCGTAGCGCTGAATCTGCTCCCAAGTGAGCTCGCAGACCTTGGGTTCCTCGGTCAGAAACTGCCCGTCGGGTCCGCGATATGTTGGAGCATGGACGCGGTGATTGTGTGTGATCACAGGCACCATGTCGGCAGTCATCACCACATCGAACTCTAGCAGATGGGCACCCGTGTTCAGCGCGAATTCAAAGCCGATCATCGAGTTTTCCGGCAGGATCCCGCGCGCCCCGCGATGCCCTACGACACGGAACAGATCGGCACCTCCGCGAAAAGCCTCAACAGCTGGAAACGTCATCAGCCCAGCCTTTGCCCCGTCACCGTATCGAAGAGGTGGATATTGGCCGGATCAACCGCAAAGCGCATCTGTCGTGCTGCGCCATCGACGGGATGTACACCCGCAAGGCTGGCCGTAATCATCTGGCCGCCCGACAAAAGCTTGCCGTGCAGCAAGGTATTCGCGCCCAAGGGTTCAGCCATTGTGATAGCGGCGGCCAGCGGCCCCGCGTCGTCGCGCACAAGGTGTTCGGGCCGAATACCCAATTGTACCGGTCCATCAGGACCATCTGCAGGCCCGATCACTGCATCATCCAGTTTCACGATGCCGTTCGTGATTTCGGCATCAAAGACGTTCATGGCGGGGCTACCGATAAACTGTGCTGCAAATAGGGTGCGCGGTGTTTCATAGACTTCAAGCGGGGTGCCGATCTGTTCGGCGACACCGCCGTTCATGACAATCATCCGGTCTGCCATGGTCATCGCTTCGACCTGATCGTGTGTCACGTAAAGCGAGGTGATCCCAAGCTTGGCCTGCAACTCGCGGATTTCGAGGCGCATTTGCACCCGCAGCTTTGCATCAAGGTTGGACAGCGGCTCGTCAAACAGGAACACGGCCGGTTCGCGGACGATGGCGCGGCCCATCGCGACCCGCTGGCGCTGTCCACCTGATAACTGGCGCGGCTTGCGATCAAGAAGTGGCTCTAGCTGCAACAGCTTAGCGGCTTCATTCACCTTGGCGTCAATCTGATCCTTGGGCATGCGCGCGATCTTGAGGCCGTAACCCATGTTCTGGCGCACCGACATATGCGGATAGAGTGCGTAGTTCTGAAAAACCATCGCGATGTCGCGGTCCATCGGCTCTTTATCGTTGGCGCGTGTGCCGCCGATCAGAATGTCGCCGTCGGTAACGGTTTCGAGCCCTGCTACCATCCGCAAGAGGGTGGACTTGCCGCAACCCGAAGGGCCAACGATTACGATGAATTCGCCATCCGCGATGTCGACGTTGATCCCGTGGATCACATCAGTGACACCAAAGCTTTTCTTGACGTCTTTTAGGGTAACAGTTGCCATTCTTATTTCTCGCTATCGACAAGGCCGCGCACAAAGAGTTTTTGCATCGACACAACAACGATGACCGGCGGGATCATCGCAAGGATCGATGTCGCCATGATTACCGGCCATTCGGCGACGTCATCGCCGGATGGGAACATCTGTTTGATGCCCATGACGATTGTGTTCATCTCGGGGTCCGTCGTGATCAGCAGTGGCCAGAGGTATTGGTTCCAGCCATAGATAAACAGGATCACAAAAAGCGCGGCGATATTGGTGCGGCTCATAGGTACGACGATGTCCCAGAAGAACCGCATCGGTCGCGCGCCATCGACACGGGCGGCTTCGGCCAATTCATCGGGGATTGTCAGAAAGAACTGACGGAAAAGAAAAGTGGCTGTTGCCGAGGCGATAAGCGGAAAGATCAAGCCAGAGTAGCTGTTCAGCATGCCAAAGCCCGCCACGACCTCGAAAGTTGGCACGATCCGTACCTCGACTGGCAGCATCAGTGTGATGAAAATCATCCAGAAGAACGTCGTCCGCCCCGGGAAGCGGAAATAGACGATCGCAAAGGCGCTTAGCAGAGAGATGATGATTTTGCCCACAGCAATGCCGATCGCCATGACAAGGCTGTTAAACAGCATCGTGGCAACGGGGACGTTCACGCCCGAGAAGAGTGCTGCCGAATAGTTCTCCCAGAACTGATCCCCAGGCAAGAGTGGCATTGGTGGCGACACGATTTCCGGCTGGGTCACAGTGGACGCAACAAAGGCGAGCCAGATCGGAAAGAAAATCACCAGCACGCCGCAGATCATCAGCGCATGAGTCAGCCAAATGCCTAGGCCACGCTTTTCCACCATACCGTGCTGCTGGGCCATCAGTAGTGCACCCTTTTCTCAACATATTTGAACTGGATGACGGTCAGCAGGCCGACGACGAGCAGCAGGATGACCGACTGCGCCGAAGACGATCCGAGGTCCTGACCGACAAAGCCGTCAGAGAAGACTTTGTAGACAAGAATGGTGGTCGACTGCTGCGGACCGCCGGCTGTGATTGTATGGATGACGCCAAAGGTTTCGAAAAAGGCGTAGACTATGTTGACCACCAGAAGGAAGAAGGCGGTTGGCGACAACAGGGGCAGGATGATCGTAAAGAAGCGGCGCCAGAAGTGTGCGCCGTCAATGGCCGCCGCCTCAATCACAGATCGTGGCACGGATTGCAAAGCCGCAAAGAAGAACAGGAAGTTGTAGCTGATCCGCCCCCAGGCTGAGGCAACAACCACCAGCCCCATCGCCTCGCCCCCGTTCAACACGTGATTCCAGTCGTACCCAAGCTGACCAAGATACCATGACACGACGCCGACGCGGGTGTTGAACATGAACAGCCAAAGCACACCTGCAACAGCAGGGGCGACCGCATAGGGCCAGATCAACATCGTCCGATAAACGCCCGAACCTTTGATCAGGCGGTCCGCCAGAACAGCGAGAAACAGTGCAGGGATCATGGAACACAGCGTGACAAGGATCGAGAACACTGCCGTCGTCAAAAAGGACGCCCGGTAGAACCTGTCGCTGAGCAGGAATTCGAAGTTGCCAAGCCCCACAAATTGGGACGAAAGGCCAAAGGGGTCAGGAATAAACAGCGATTGCCAGATGGCCTGCGCTGCCGGATAGAAAAAGAAAACTGCCGAGATCAGCACCTGTGGTGCGATCAGAGCCAAAGGCAGGATCCAGCCGCGAAAAGTGACCCGTTTTTCCATGATGCCCCCCGAAACAGAAAGCGGACGCACAAGCGCCCGCTTCCGAGATCGTATGACTTAGCCGTTGGCCGCTTCGAAGCGGCGCAGCAGCGCGTCACCACGCTCCTTGGCGCTGTCCATGGCTTCCTGAGGGGTCTTGTCGCCAGCCCAGATTGCCTCGAGCTCTTCATCGATGATCCCGCGGATCTGGTCGAACGACCCAAGACGCAGGCCCTTCGAGTTTGCTGTCGGCTCGTTTGCTGTCATCTGGATGACGGCAACATCTGTGCCCGGGTTTTCATCATAGAATCCGGCTTCGCGTGTCGCTTCACCAGCAGCCGAGGTGATAGGCAGATAGCCGGTGTTCTGGTGCCAGGCTGCCTGAACGTCAGCGCTGGACAGGAAACTTAGGAATTCACCGACGCCTTTGTATTCTTCGGCGTCATGACCGGCCATGACCCAAAGCGATGCACCCCCGATGATGGTGTTCTGTGGCGCATCGGCAAGAGCTTTCCAGTAGGGCAGTGGGCGCACGTCAAAGTCAAACTCGGCTTCTGCGCTGATACCTGCATAGCCTGCCGAGCTTTCGGTGAAGAGTGCGCATTCGCCGGCACGGAAGTTTGCGCCACCTTCATTCCGCCGACCGGTGTAGATGAACTTGCCGTCTTGCGCCCATTCCTGCATCGCAGTCAGGTGCGCGATCTGTGCAGGGCCATTCAGCATCAGCTCTGTGTCTAGACCGGCAAAGCCGTTGTCCTGGCTTGCAAACGGTACGTCATGATACGCGGACAAGTTCTCTAGATGAATCCAGCTCTGCCATGCGGTCACAAGTGGGCAGTCTTCACCTCCGGCCTTGAGCGCATCCAATGCCTCACCGACGTTCTCCCAGGTTGACAGATCCATGTCAGGGTCAACGCCCGCTGCCGCGAAGGCATCGCGGTTCACCCAAAGAACCGGCGTCGATGAGTTGAAAGGCAGCGACAGCATGTCGCCGTCTGTTGTGGTGTAGTAGCCCTTTACTGCACCGATATAGGCGTCAGGGTCGAAGGACGCACCACTTTCTGCCATCACTTCATAAACCGGGCGGATTGCGCCTTCGGCCGCCATCATTGTGGCTGTACCGACTTCGAAGACCATCAGGATATGTGGCTGTTCCTGCGCACGGAATGCAGCGATGCCAGCGTTCAGCGTTTCGGAATAGTTGCCTTTGTGGCTCTGTACGACAACATAATCATCCTGACTTGCGTTGAACTCTTCAACCTGTGCCGCGACGAGCTCTCCCAGTCGGCCGGTGAAGGCATGCCAGAATTGGACTTCAGTCTGCGCCATGGCCGCGACTGGCGTGAGTACAGTACCAGCGGCGATTGCGCCGATGAGATAGTTTTTCATGTTTTCCTCCCTAGCACCAACACGTGTTTGGTGATGTTTTTACCAGCAACAGCCGGTCGCAGTGCGTGCGAGCCCAAAGCATTGCTGACGTTGCTTCATAATGCAAGATAAGAACTGTCGCAAATCGCATAACGTAATGTTATGCATTGCTCTGAAGTGAAGAAAAGACCAGACCACATGAAACAGCGCAAACCCCTTCGCCTTCGACAGCTCGAGGCACTCATGGCAGTCAATCGTAACGGGTCTATGACGGCCGCTGCCGCTGATTTGGGGATCAGTCAGCCAGCGATCAGCCGCCTGCTGTCGGATCTTGCAAAAGAGTTTGATTTTCAATTGTTTGACAAGCGCGATGGCCGTCTTGTTCCCTCGCAGGAGGTGCGGCTGCTTGAGCCTGATATCCGTCGCGTGCTCGAATTGATGCGCCAGATATCTGATTTCAGCGTGGACATTACAAATCGTCTGGCCGGCCATATCCGGGTCGCATGCTTGCCGGGGTTTGCCACCAGCCATCTGCCGCAAGTGGTGGCGTCGTTTTTGGAGAACCGCCCAGGAATCAGCATGACGATCGAGCCTGACCGGCCGGAACGTATCCTCGAATGGATGATCAACGAACAATATGACTTTGGAATCACCGACGGCTTCTTCGGGCATCCCGCAGTCGAGAGTCGTGAAATTGACATGCGAACAGTCTGTGTTCTGCCGCAGGGACATCGCCTGATGGAGCGAGAGGTCATTGGACCTTCGGATCTGGAAGGTGAACCTATTATCCACACCCGCAAGGACAGTGACTTTTTCCAGCGGCTTGAGCGATCCTTCCAGGATGCCGGCGTCGCCTTGCAGTCACGGATCGAGGTCCGTCAGTTCACCGCTGCGTGCGAGTTTGTCTGCAATGGCGTTGGTATGGCAGTCGTCAGTGAAATGGACGCCATGAAATACGCGGACAAGGGCCTTTGCCTGAAACCCTTCACGCCAGCCCTGCCACATACGCTTTCGCTTGTGAGACCAATCCACAAGACCGCATCACTGGTCACACTTGAGTTCATGGAACACTTCGAACGCAGCTTGGAGCCCTATGTCTTGAAGGGTTAGGGACTAGCCAACCTTTGCGGTCCTTGCGGCTAGCACAATCGGGTCGTTGGGTGGCAAATGCACCTACAAGCTGTTGTGCGGGTTTGTTTCGGAATTGAGGGGTTTCGCGGCAGACCGCAGGGTGCGCGCTTTGACCCAAGCCTCAAAGGTACGGTGGCGCTGCGAGCGTGCCTCCCCAAGATAGCGCTTGAGGAGGCGACGGTGTTTCCCATGGATCGGTTACCCGCTACCCATCGCCGGGTAGTCGACATAGCCCTCTTTTCCCAACGTGTAAAAGCTTGAACGATCGTAGGGGTTCAAGGCGTGGCCATGCTTAATTCGTGCAGGTAAGTCTGGGTTGGAGATGAAATATCGCCCAAACGCAATAGCATCTGCAACTCCGTCCTCAACCCACTTACTTGCAGTTTCGGCAGTGAAATTGCCCGCCGTTATCAGGGTGTTGCGCCATCTGGATCGGTACAACCGCGCAGCCGAAGGAACGTCTTTGTGGTCGACATCTTTTTGACCAGCCCCGCTTGCCCGGGGTTCGATCAAATGAAGGTAGGCCAAACCCAGTTTGTCCAGTTCACCGACGAGATAGTTGTAAAGCGGCTCAGGGTCTTCTTCGCCGCTATCATTCGCAATGCCGAACGGCGAAAGGCGTATGCCGGTCCGCTCATAGCCGATTGCGTCACCGACGGCCTGTGCGATCTCGAGAATGAGACGACAGCGATTTTCGATTGATCCTCCATATGCGTCAACGCGCTGGTTGCTGCGGCTTTGCAGGAATTGCTCAAGAAGATATCCGTTCGCAGCATGGATTTCGACGCCATCAAAACCCGCATCCAGAGAATTTTTTGCCGCTTGCACGTAGGATTCAATAAGTTCAGGTATCTCATGAGTTTCAATCGCGCGTGGGACCGGGCACGGCTCCTTGGTGCGGTCGGGCAAGAGTACATCAACGTCCGCACGGATACTTGACGGGGCAGCAGGTGCCTTGCCGTCGGGTTGATAGAGTGGATGCGAAAGCCGCCCCATATGCCAAAGCTGGGCCACCATTCGTCCACCTTTGGCATGAACAGCCTCAGTTATTCGTCTCCAGCCTGCTATTTGCGCGTCTGAATAAATGCCCGGTGTGTTTGGCGCCCCTCGCCCACCTTCCGAGACCAATGTTGCTTCACTGATGATCAGACCGCCATCGCTGGCCCTTTGCGCGTAATACTCGGCCATCATCTCATTTGGGGCATATCCCGGCATGGACGCCCGCATTCGGGTGAGTGGTGCCATGACTACACGGTGTTTTAGGGCAAGTTTGCCAACATCCAGCGGGCTGAACAAATTCGTCACGAGATTATCTCCAATACGCAGTATCTGTGCCACGAGAACCGAAGTCTATTGGCAGGGATGCCCTGTTTCAATGAGCAGCAGGCAAATCTGACGAATGGTCAGTAAAACGCAACCCGCTGGACATCGATCACAGCATCATGGTCACGACCATAGGCAACCACCGCGATGGATTTGAGACTCTTGGCGCTGGGTACAGGTCGAAGCAGACGACCAGACCGTTTGAAGTCATCAAACGGCAAAAGCACCTCTTCCCAGTTCCCGGTCACTTCGAAACCTGCCTGATAGTATTGCCACGGTAGAAGGGTGCCGCTGGTGCGTAGGTGCACGAAATACTCTTGGTCGTTCCCGCGCACGATGAGCCGAATACCCGTGGCGTCATCCGGAGCACCGTCGGGCAGGTCCATGCGCATTTGGATGAAACCACCATTATTCTTTGTGCTCACACTGCCAGTCATATGCGCGTAGCTCTGGCCGTTTTCCCGGAGGAATGCGACCTCTCCGAAGGAGACACCACCCATCACGTTATCGGTAAAGAAGCGCCAGCGGGTTTCGGGCTGTAGCTCAAAATTCTCAATCATGATGTCCTCAGCCACGACTGCGAAAGGTGCAAGAAATATTAGTAGCGCAATTATTGACTGCCTAAGGGGAAAACGCATGCTTTTGTTCTTGTGCATAGCGGCAACAATTCTGATCGCGTGCTTTAGCAACGTTGAGCGAAGACAGCATCTCGACGCTATGCCGCGGGGAAGGCATTGCCGAAATTGCTCCCGTTATTCGCATTGAACAAGTTGATAGACAGAGGAGCGTTGGACAGAAGGTTCCTCGCTTCCAAGTCTCCACATCGCCCAAGTCGAAATATACTCAGATCTGTACCGCGGAAAGTAAATATGCCTGAAGACCTCAGAAGTCGTTCCGTCTTCAGTCTCAATCATCTCACGGTTCACACATGAGCGACCTTCACAAAAATAAGCTGTCGTTACTGGACCGTCACTTGTTAACCGGTCCAGCTCGAGCCGATCTTCTTGCCGCCTGATCTTCCAGCAACTGAAATGCATCAGGTCAAACGTTGCCGTCTCTGCTCGGAGCGCCGAAGGGTATGACGCTGAGGCAAATGCCGCCCCGAGCGTCACTATAACGGCTGCCCGACACCACTTTTTGGTTAAGCCCATCCTGTCGTTCTCCGAGTGATTGTTCGGTACATTTCTAATGAACGTGCCAGCTAGAATGTTGATGAATGTCAATCCGTGAAAGGCTTTTGTTGCGATGCCAGCCTCCGCTATGGAAGTTAGCCCAGAGGAGATCGTCATTATGGGCGACTGGGAGGTTTCACGGGGCAATTACACCGCCGAGCTCATATCGCAAGGCAATGAGATAGAGGCTGATGGAAAGTTCATGACGATTTTCCGCCGCCAGGAAGATGGGTCTTGGAAGATCTATCGTGACATCTTCAATTCCAATGGCTGACTTAGCTCAGGTAGATGAAACATAGTACCGCTGACGAACCGCTTTGCCCTTACCTATGCAATTTAGCATCTGGCTTCCGAAGATCATGCCGCTGAGTCAGAAAAGCGGCGCCGGCGCTGATGATCACTCCACCGAACACCGCGATGCCCCAGTCAATTGGATGGAGCGGGGAAAGGTGGAGAACATTTGCGACCGGTTCGATCTGAATGGCTATGAAGGCAGATAGGACAGGAGCCACTGTCGCGATCCAGGCGGATCTGGAACGAAGTCTGGTCAGGGCCGCAGCAATGGCCGACCCTGCGATGATGAGGGAAGCCATTGCCATTGATCGCGCGTGGGGGACATCGACAGTCTCGCCGAGATTGAGAATATATCCTCCGAGGATGACCGCGCTTGCGACAGCACCGACAAGGCCGATCGCCACCCATTCATTCGGTGTAAAGAAACTCAGTCGATTTTCTTTGCTGCGGCGAGAGAGCGCCGCTTGCGACGGAAGGTTCTGGAAGACCAGCAAGGCCGTCGGATGGATGATGAGCTCAATCCAGACGATGTGGATCGGGAGGTAAAGCAGCGGATACCCCATAAGCGGGATGAACGCAGCCGTCGCCACGAGCGGCGCGTGCAGCATGAGCAGATAGGCGAAACTGAAACGGAGGTTCGAGAACAGCTGGCGTCCTTCGGCGATAGCACCAACGATCGTGGCGAAGTTATCATCCAGCAGCACGATGGAAGCGACCTCGCGCGCCGACCGCGTGCCGCGCTCACCCATGGCGATCCCGACATCCGCGCCGCGAAGGGCTGGCGCGTCGTTGACCCCGTCACCGGTCACCGCGACCATTTCGCCCGTGGCGCGCAGTGTCTGGACCAAGTCGAGCTTTTGCGACGGTGTGCATCGGGCGACGACGTCGAAATCGATGCCGGTCTCTTCCCGATCAAGGTGTGCCGCCAAGTCGTTTCCGTCAATCACGCGCGGCTCTGCCACCCCGATGCCGATCTCTTTGGCGATTGCTGCGGCTGTGTGCGCATGGTCCCCGGTAATCATGATGACGCGGATGCCCGCCTCTTGTGCTTCGCGCACCGCATCTGCAACACCAGACCGTACTGGATCAGAGAAGGCGAGCAGGCCGGCAAACTCGAAGCCAGTCTCGGGCTCTTCCCCCGACCAGTCCTGCAGCGACCTGCTGGCGACCCCGATAACCTTGCAGCCGGAGGCAGCTAATTCCTGAGTTCGGCGGCGCCATAGGTCGCGGTCTTGTTCCGACAGGGTCGCCATCCCGATCACGGCCTCGGGCGCTCCCTTCATTGCCGCGCTCCAATGGCCATCAGGAGAGCGCAGGACCGAGACCTCGCGAAGTCTGTCTTCGGTGAATGGGAAGACGGCCTCGACCTTGGCATTTGGGGCCTTTGCGCTTTCGATAAGGATCAGGTCCAGCGGGTCGGCGGTCTCTGCACGTGAGGCCGTCGCGGCGATCGCAAGCAATTCGCCTTCGCTCAGTACACTGGCAGGGTGTGCGTCATGCAGCTTCAGTCGCCCTTCGGTCAGCGTACCGGTCTTGTCAGTACAAATACATGAAATCCGGCCGATATTCTCGACGACCACGGCGCGTCGGACAAGCGCCTGCTTCCGCGCGAGGCGATAGACGCCAAGGCCGAGGAAGAACGAGAAGACGACTGGGAACTCCTCGGGCAGCGCGGCGATGGCGAGGGTGACCGCGCTCAGAAGTGCATCTACTGCGCCATAGCCCTGAGCGTAGCGGATGCTTGCAAGGATTGCGCAGAGGAGCAATGCGACGACAAGCAGGATCTGCACGAGCCGGGCGATCGCGTCCTGCAACGGCGTCCGATCCACCTGTGCTGCGCGGGACAGCAGCGCGATCTCGCCATAAAGCGTCTCGGTCCCGGTCAGCGCGACGACCATGCGGGCCTCGCCCGTAAGCAGACGGGTTCCGGCCATGCCCCAGTGCTCCCCATCAACTGTCACGCTCCCGGTTCCGACCGGCAAAGGCCCAAGCGGCGCCTTGCGAACGGGAAGCGCTTCGCCGGTAAGGGTCGACTCATCCGCCTGCAAACCATCACCTGACTGGATCAGCCCGTCTGCCGGGAAGTAGTCGCCCGCCAGCACGATCACGAGATCGCCTGGAACGAGGTCTTCTGAAGGCACAACCTGCTCACGCCCATCCCGCAGAACCCCGGCATGAGACGCCAGCCGCGCCCGCAGACCCTCGGTCGAGGCCTGCGTGCGTCTATGCAGATAAGCGTCCATGCCGACGATCGGAATAAGGGCTGCCCCCAAGACTGCCGCCTCAGTAAAATCGCCAAGCCAGATAAACAGGACGGCAGTGCCGATGAGAAACCAGATCATCGGATCGCTGACTGTACTGCGAACGATCTCCATCCAACCCGAAGAACTCTCCGCGACGATGGTGTTTGGCCCGAAAGCCGCACGCCGTTCGACCACCTGTGCAGCGTCGAGTCCGCTCTTATTGCTCCACAAGCCATGAAGACGTTCGACAGGCGCGCTCCGATTCAATTTTCATTCCCGTCATTAGGTCTAGAGGGTCTGTCGAAATGCATTTCGTTGCTCTATCCATAGCAGCCTGTCCGACGATGCTACATACCGGCCTGCATATTTTCAAAGGCAATCCCGCTTCCTTCACGCGCACTCTCTATGGCACGGCCATGGTCATTGACCACCACAGCGCAATCCGCCGTCGCAGCAGTGCATTGCTGATGGCTGAGGCGGACAAGAGGCTCATCGCCACTGCGGTGATCGTTTGCTAGAGCAGAAGCCCGGTGATGGGGTGGAGCAGCCCGGCCACAATCGGCACAACAAATGAATTGTAGGCTAAAACGAAGAATAGGGTCTGCGTGCGATCTGGCACCCTCTACCGAGGCACTTGGACCACAACCGTTTCGCCTGCTGCCACATTCGCCGTTGGCAGGCCTTGGAAGGTTGATGTTATGCTGTTTGTCCCTAGTTCTGCGATCGCCTTATAGCACCCTGCTGAAACAACGAAGTCGCGGCTTTGACCTGTCGCGATGATTTCCCCGCCAGCAAGTCGATCCGGTCTGCCATTGGACTCGCAGAGGCCCATGTTCAGGCCCGCGACGGGCCGTGAATTATTGTTCACGATGGTGATCGTGCCAGTTTCAGTTCCGGGTTGAACAAGGGGGATGTTTTCCACATCACCGCAGGCGGCGGCAGCCAGTAGAACTAACAATGAAATCCATTTTTTTGACATTTTTGGCCCCATCCAAAGGAGTGTTTGCAGGTTCAGGCTACGGATCGAACGGCGATAGTAAAGTGATCCGATATTTTCCAAGTAACTTTGTGTTGTGAGGAGCTTGCCCGTCTTTGAGGCCGTTTTCAACTCCGACGGCGGTGTCAACGAGAATTGCTCCGAAAACCTAGACGACTGACCTGAACACTGGTTTGAGAGTTCGTGCATACGGACAGTGCATGGCAGATGTC